>JBBRHH010000061.1:0-16515 GCA_038222915.1 Tepidisphaerales bacterium | reverse complement strand
CCCGCAGCACACTCGAGCAAGGCGGCGACACCGACGAAAAAAGAATCACCTACGCCTTCCGCCGCGTCCTCTCGCGCCAGCCAAACGCCAGGGAAACCCAAACCCTCCTCTCGCTGCTCGACCGAGAGAAAAAACACTACGCCGACGGCTACGCCAACCCCAGCGAAGCCGCGACGGGCAAAAACCAAACGCCGACAACACTCCCAAGTAACACAACCCCAACCCAATGGGCCGCGTACACCGTGGTCTCCCGCGTGCTGCTGAATTTAGACGAGGCCATAACCAAGGAGTGATGCGCGCATCATCCTGAAGTACTCTGAAGGATCTACGTTCACCGACTAAGACATCGCCCGATTCCTAAAACGTCAGCAAGAGAAAGACCAACCTTCGAAATACCTCAGGATGACAGAACCATGACCATCCCCGAACAACTCCAACACGAATACAACAACCACATCACCCGCCGCTGGTTCCTGAAACAATGCACAGTAGGCCTCGGCGCAGTGGCCCTAAGCCAACTCCTCACCGGCACCACATCGCTCGCCGCCGACACAATCTCCGCAAACCCCCTCGCCCCCAAACAACCCCACTTCCCCGCCAAAGCCAAACGCGTGATCTACCTCTTCATGGCCGGCGCTCCCAGCCACCTCGAGCTCTTCGACCACAAACCCGAACTCGCCAAATGGGACGGCAAACTCCCCCCGGCCGACCTGTTAAAAGGCTATCGCGCCGCCTTCATCAACCCCAACTCCGCCCTCCTCGGCCCAAAATACAAATTCGCGAAACACGGCAAATGCGGCGCTGAGCTCTCCGAGCTTCTCCCCAATCTCGCCACCGTCGCCGACGACATCACCATCATCAAATCGATGACCACCGACGCCTTCAACCACGCCCCCGCCCAGATCCTGATGAATACCGGCTCGCAGCAGTTCGGCCGCCCCAGCATCGGCGCATGGACCACCTATGGCCTCGGCAGCGAATCGTCCGACCTCCCCGCCTTCGTCGTCTTCTCCACCGGTGCCAAAGGCACCAGCGGCGGCGCATCCAACTTCGGCAGCGGCTTCCTCCCCTCTATGCACCAGGGCGTCATGTTCCGCAACTCCGGCGACCCCGTCATGTATCTCTCCAACCCGCCCGGCATCGACCAGCAGATCCAGCGCGACTCCCTCGACGCCATCCGCGAGCTCAACCAGATGAAGCTCGCAACCTCAGGCGATCCGGAAATCGCCACCCGCATCAACTCCTTCGAGATGGCCTACCGCATGCAGTCCAGCACGCCCGAGCTCATGGACATCAGCAAAGAGCCCCAGGAAATTTTAGATATGTACGGCGCAGAACCGGGCAAAGGCACCTTCGCCAGCAGTTGCCTGATGGCCCGCCGCCTCGTCGAGCGCGGCGTCCGCTTCGTGCAGATCTTCCACGAATCCTGGGACCACCACGGCGGCCTCACCGCCGGTCTCAAAAATGAATGCGGCAAAACTGACAAACCCGCCGCCGCCCTCATCAAAGATCTAAAACAGCGCGGCCTGCTCGAAGACACCCTCGTCATCTGGGGCGGCGAATTCGGCCGAACCCCCATGACCCAGGGCGGCAACGACGGCCGCGACCACCATCCAAATTGCTTCAGCATGTGGATGGCCGGTGGGGGCACCAAACCCGGCCTAACCTTCGGCGAATCCGACGAATTCGGCTTCAACGCCACCAAGGACAAAGTCCACGTCCACGACCTCCACGCCACCATCCTCCACCTGCTAGGCTTCGACCACACACGGTTAACGTACCGCTTCCAAGGTCGCGATTTCCGGCTAACCGACGTCTTTGGAAAAGTCGTAAAAGAACTGATCGCCTGATCTGGCCCTCATCCTGAGGTACTCCGAAGGATCTATGCCATCCGGCGCGCAATCCTCAGCACCCCAAGTCATCTTCATCCGCCCCTGATTTCACCGCCGCCCCGCCCGCCGCGCCTCAATCCGCACCGTAGCCCCGTCCTTCTGCACCACCTGAACCATCATTCCCGGCTCGAGATCCGCAAGCGTCCCCTTCTGTCCATCCACCATCACCACAGTGGCCTCATCCACGGCCACAACCACCGGCTTCTCATCCCCGCCCGCACTGATCGAAAGCCCAGCCCCCTCCACCGACAACAGCTTCCCCGGCGCGGCTTTTTCCCCAGCCTTCAACTCAATATCCCGAACGGCCGCCCCGCGATCGCCAACCCCACGCTCCCCAACCTTCGCATCACCACCACGATCACCACCCCGTTCTACAACCGCCCGCCCATCACCCTCCCGCCGGCCACCATCGCCGTTCCGCGCAGCATCCCGCACATCCGCGGCAACCTCGCGGGTCCGCGCCGGCGCCCGCTCCGCAATCACCCGCACATCCATCTTCCCGTCCTCCATCTGCCGCACCGCCACAATCATCCCTGGCTTCAAATCCGCCAGCGCCCCAACCTTCTCACCAATGACCACCTTCAAATCATCCCCAGTCGTAATCCGCATCTCCGACTTATCACTCCCCAGCACCAGCGCCGTAGCCTCCACGCGCAACACCCGACCACGGCTTTCAACTACCACCGGCGAACCCCGCTCCAAGCCACGCGCTTGCTCCGCACGCGAAGCGTCGGCGCGTGGCCCATCCGCACGCTGCCCATCCCCATGTTGCCCATCCCCATGTTGTCCATCTCCATGTTGTCCATCTCCATGTTGTCCATCTCCTCGAACAGCGCCTTCCCTCTGCCCCGCGCCCGCATCGCCAACGCTCTTCGCACCCACCCGATCCTCCGCCAACACTCTTCCGCTCAAACCGACGCAGCATGCCACGGCCAGCCCGGCTCCAACCAACCAATGCATCTTGTTTTGCTGCACGTTCATCTGGTTCTCCAACGAAAGAGTTCGATCAATCCAACTCCGCGACCGCCATACCTTACCATCCTAACACCGGCAATGCATCAATATTTTGCGGCCAATCTGTTGATTGTCTGCCAAGCCCTCGCATATCCTGCTCCCCGCTCATTCACCTCAGGTCCCCCATGCAAAAACGAATCCTCGTCCTCTCCGCCTCAGTCGGTGCCGGCCATCTCCGCGCCGCCCAGGCCGTCGAACTGGCCCTCAAACAAACCGATCCCACCGCCCTCGTCAAAAACGTCGACATCCTCACCACCACCAACGCCATCTTCCGCAAGCTCTACGGCACCGCCTATCTCGACCTCGTCAACAAAGCCCCCCACGTCCTGGGCTACATCTACGATCTCCTCGATCGCCCGCGCCATCCCAAATCGCGCCGTGACAAACTCCGCCTGCTCGTCGAAAAGTTTAACCTCCGCAAGCTCATCGCCATGCTCCAGGAAGAATCCTGGGACGCCATCGTCTGCACCCATTTCCTCCCGGCCGAGATCATCGCCAATCTCCGCCGCGCCGGAAAAATTAACACGCCACAGATCACCGTCACCACCGATTTCGAAACCCACCGCCTCTGGGTCAATCAACCCTCCGATCTCTACACCACCGCCACCGCCGAAGGCGCGGCCTATCTCCAATATTGGGGCGTCCCCGCCTCCACCATCCACGTCACCGGCATCCCCATCCACCCCGTCTTCAGCACCCCCAAATCCCGCGAACAGTGTCTCAAAACCCAGGACCTCGCCACCGACCGCCCGGTGGTCTTGCAACTAGCCGGCGGCTTCGGCGTAGGCCCCATCGAAAGCCTCTACAAAGGCCTCCTCGCCATCGACTCCCCACTCCAGATCGTAGTAGTCGCTGGCAAAAACGAAGAAGTCCGCAAGCAACTCACGCAAGTCCAGATCCCGCCCCAACACCGCACCAAAATCCTCGGCTTCACCGATCAAATGGACGAACTTATGGCCGCCGCCGACATCGTCCTCACCAAGCCCGGCGGCCTAACCACCAGCGAAGTCCTAGCCCGCGGCGCAGCCATGGCCGTCGTAAACCCCATCCCAGGCCAGGAAAGCCGCAACAGCGACTACCTCCTCGAAAACGGAGCCGCCATCAAAATCAACAACCTCGCCACCCTCGCCCACAAACTCACCCCCCTCCTGAAAAACCCAAAGCAACTCGCCCAGCTAAAATCCAACGCCAAAAAGCTAGGCAAACCCAACGCCGCCTTCGACGTCGCCAACCTCGCCCTCAACTTTCAGCCAATGAAGAGTTCTTGATTCGCCCGGAAAAGTCGTTGACCCCACGAACGTGAAAGCCAGACCCGACCAGCTTTCCTTCGTCAATTCTGATTTTCGGTACGCCTTAATCGCTTTGGAAAGCAACTCACTTTTATCCATAGCAGTGTCCGACGCCAGAAATTCTCCGCGGCAATCGCATGGAATCAAGCCGTTTGCAAATTCAATTACTCGCCTCGCCATCATCCGAGCCATCCCCAACAACCTCCGAAGCGCCTCCATCGCCTTAATCAACCGATCCATCGTTTCAGAAATTGACCCCACCCAAAGCTGCGAATCGTGCCGCCACGCAGCACAATTGCTTGACCCCCAACGCCGCGCCCTTATCATCGCCCAACCGTGCCCCAATCCACCATGACCGCACCCGTCGCCCGCAAATCTCTCCACGAAACCTTCTCCGCCCTGCGCGCCGCCAAACGCATCGGCCTCCTTCCCTTCATCCCGGCCGGCTATCCCGACTTGGAGACGACAAAAAAGCTACTGCCCGCCCTGGAAAACGCCGGCGCAAGCGCAATCGAAATCGGCATTCCCTACTCCGATCCAGTCGCCGATGGGCCCATCATCCAGGAGGCCTTCAACGTCGCGCTCCAGAACAAGATACGCCTCACGGATGTCTTCTCATCCATCGCGGCCGCGCGGCAAACTGTTTCCATTCCCCTCATCGCCATGGTCAGCTTCAGCGTGGTCTATCGCTACGGCGTCGAAAAGTTCGCGCGCGAGGCAAAGGCCGCCGGCTTCGACGGCCTGATCCTCCCCGACCTCCCGCCGCCCGAGGCAGACTCGGTCTGTGCAGTCGTTCGCAACGCCGGCCTCGATACCACATTGCTGGTCGCTCCAACCACCAGCCAGGCACGTCGGACCGAGATCGCCCGGCTGTCGAGCGGGTTCATTTACTATCTGTCGGTCACGGGTATCACTGGTGAACGGGCGGCGCTGCCAGACGATCTGGCGCGGAATGTTCGAGAACTGCGGGAGCTTTCGCAAACGCCGGTCTGTGTCGGCTTTGGGATATCCACAAACGAACACGTCCGGCAACTGGCGGCAGTCGCGGATGGCGCAATTGTGGGCAGTGCGCTGGTGCGCGTGATGAAACGGCACGTTGCGGAGGGGCCGGAGGCGATCGCGGCAGCGGGCGAAACCTATTGCCGCCAGCTCCTGCAAGGCCTTTAATCATCAAAGGTTGCGGCTGGGCCGTCTGTTTGGCTATTATGTATTTCTACTGATGCCGCCCCGATTCTTTCTTCAACGTCGAATCACACTAACCCTTACTCTTTTCGGGTGTCTGAATTATGGAGTCTGAGGCGCAAATGCCCGAAAGCGGGACGGTTCGAAGCGCTCTGACGCCTTCGGATGCGCAGCTCGTCTTGCAGGCGGGCGCAGGCCGAAAAGAAGCTTTTGACGAGCTCATCAAACGGTATCAGCGCCAAGCCGTGGCCGTCTCGTTCCGGTTGCTCAACAACAGCCAGGACGCCTTGGAAGTGACGCAGGACGCCTTCTTGAAGGCCTACAAAAGTCTCGCGTCACTTCAGAAGCCCGAAGCTTTTGGCGGCTGGTTGATGCGGATAGTCTCGAACCTGTCGCTGAATTTTCGGCGTAGCCGCAAGACGCGAACGCAGTTGCCGCTGGACGATTGCCTTGGCTCGACCGATTCGCAGGAGCAGGGCGGCGGCAGCGAGTGGATGGGACGGGAAGTGGACCCGCTCCATCGCATGGAAAGCCGTGAGATGGGCGTGCGATTGCAGGAGGCCCTGAAGCAGTTGCCCGATAAACAGCGGATGGCAATTCTGATGTTTACGATCGAAGAAATGCCGCAAAAGCAGGTGGCCGAGGCACTGGAGTGCTCGGTGGAAGCGGTCAAGTGGCATGTGTTCCAGGGACGGAAAAAATTAAAAGAGATGATGAAAGACTATCTGTAGCGTTGAACCTTTAACCAGCTCCCATGATCGACGAAACCCTCGAATTTGAGATCACACAGTACCTCGACGGCGAACTGCCGCCAGGGGCTGTGGCCGCTTTGGAAGAGCGGCTAAAGGTCGACCCCGACGCCCGCGAGGTTCTAGAGCAATACCGCAAGCTAAACGGCGTGATGACCAGCGCCGTTCCCGTCCCCGCGATGAACTGGGATCGCTTGTCGGCCCGTATCTCCTCGGCCGTCGACGAAGAGTTCGAATACTCCCTGATGGAATATCTCGACGGTGGATTGCCTTCTGACGAAAAAACTGGCATCGAATCGCGCGTCTCCCAGGACGCGCGAGCCGCCGCCACCCTCGACGAATATCGCAACCTCGACAAAGTCCTCAGCCCCACCACCATCGAAAAATCCTGGCCGCTTCCTGAGGTGAAATGGGAGCTTCTCGCCTCGCATATTTCCGACGCAGTCGCTGAAGAGTCACAGGCGTCGCGCATGCGCATCGGAAATTGGGGCCGAAACATCACCCGCATCGCCCTCGCCGCATGCCTGTTGGTCGGCGTCGGACTGTGGACAAAGTTTCATGGCAGGCCGACGGACACCCATGTCGCGGTGAACGTAGACCCGCCAGGCAAAGTCGTCCCCGAAAACGCTGTCGCACAACTTGATGTGACGGTAACCGGCCCATCCGCCGCGGCAGGACCGGCCGTAGCCGAAGTGGAAATTCTCGCCCCAACACTCGCCCAGAAGCCCAGCCGATCCGCCGAATCCTACGCACTGGAAGGTTTTGCCTCAGGACCCACGCACATCGAACTCATTGCTCCGGGGGCCGATGCAAGTGAAGATAGCCTCCGGACACCGTACTGATCTGAACCCATCAGCGGACTAGGCTCTGGCTGGAAACTCCCCGCGCGGCGAGGCGCAGCGTCTTTCGGCTGCGGGCAAGGCGCGACGACGAGTCATATTGGCAAGGAAATATGGCGAGGAGGAGCAACGCAGCCCGCACCCGAAAGACGCAAGCATCGCCCGCGCGGAGTTTTCAGACAGAGCCTAATCTCGCGCACGTCATCGCGCTATCCGGAGATGCCATGAATCGCTTTATTCCATTTGCACTCTTGTCGCTCTTCCTGTCGGCCAATGCCTTCGCACAGGATTCCAGCGCCTTGATCAACAAGGCCCTTGATGAGCAGGTCAAGGTCGCCCTCAACAAACCCCAGCCGCTCCCACAAGCCCTGGAGTTGATCACACA
Organism: Tepidisphaerales bacterium; assembly: GCA_038222915.1. Lineage (GTDB taxonomy): Bacteria > Planctomycetota > Phycisphaerae > Tepidisphaerales > Tepidisphaeraceae > JBBRHH01. The sequence goes on along the minus strand of JBBRHH010000061.1, from coordinate 9,165 downwards.
GCAAACCGGAGTGCGCCTGGAAGCCGACCCGATCATCTGGGATCTTTTACCCTGGGGCCAGGACACCAGCATCAGCGCCACCATCGCCAACAAGACCTTGCGCGAAGCGCTCGAAGCCATCACCCGCAAGCTCGGCCTGACGTTCACGCTCAAGGAAGAGGCCGTCGCGGTAGAGCCCCTGCCCGCCCTCCGCCGCCTCGCCCGCCGCGCCAGCGTAAACGAGCTCCAGGCGCTCGATGCACTGGCTTCAAACCGCCTCGACCTCAACAACAATCGCCCCACCGTCAAAGAGCTGCTCGAGGCCGTCGACAAAAAGCTCGCCGATTTGAAGTCCCCCTTCGCAATTGAAAACCGCTCCATCGGCGCAGTGAAGCAGGAGCAGCAGCTCAATGTTCCGCGTAACGCATCCCTCCTCGAGGCGCTGGAATCATTGCCCAAGGATACCGGAGCCACCTGGTATCCATGGGGCAAGAGCATCGTCGTCGTCACCAAGGAAGACCGCATCCGCGCCCAGCTCGAACGCACCATGAGCATCCGCTACAACGGCGTCGACACCCTTCAGGTCCTGATGGAATTGTCCGCCCGCAGCGGCGTCCGCTTCGACATCCAAAGCGGCGCAATCGCCGCCATCCCACCCGAGTCCCGCACCATCCGGGCCGTCTTCGAAAACGCCAGCATCCGCCAGATCCTCGAAGCAATCGCCGGCTCCACAGGCCTCTCCTACAACGTAAACGACGACAGCATCAAAATCGAAAACCCTCTGGCCGGCCATGCCGGTCCAGTGCGCGAGCCAAACGTGGGCTGGATCCAGCTCGACATCGGTTTTCAAGTGCTGGTCCCCCAGTCGCAGGTGTCGCCCGAACTGCGGGAGTTCATCAAATTCAAAACCAAAAAAGAGCTCGACAAGATGCGGAAGATGATGGAGGCCGAGGGTTTCAAGCCAACCACACAACCGGCGACAAAGCCGGTGAATCAGGATCTCTGATTTGTCCCAAGAGTCGTCCAAAGTAATCGGTCGATTACGGACGCAGATGTGTACTCAGTCGAGACAACAACCGTTGGTGACGTTCCTGGGCGACGCTGCCTATCGTTCCAGAGAACCGCTTGCCAGGCATGACAGCGAGAAAACCGAGCCTGATAAGCGACGCGACCTTTAAACCGCTGGACGTAGAGTCAGAATGAGCGGGTTCGATGATCTCATCGAATCCAGTCGCGGCTTGGTGTAATTGGGAACTAACTCCGCAGACGAGCACGTCACCGAACGGAGGCATTTTTCGCAGTACGATAGCCGGCCGATATTTGATCATGCCGTTCGCCTGCGGCAGAGGCGTCAACACGACGTCGCCCTCATTCATGATTTGACATCCCCGATCGTGTATTCGGGCTCGTCGTCTGAATACGCGCGGGCAAGACCTGCGGCCGAGGCATCTGCCCAGTCTGCTTTTTCCAAATCGAGTTGCGTCGGAGTAACAATGACCGTGACGGGCGTTCCGGGCTGCAATTCATAGGGCTCATCGAGGGTGATGTGCTGTCCGTCGAAATGCGCCTTGAGTGAAAGTGCCGTCATGGAAGTCCCTCTGTAACCGCTTGGATACCGTAAAGCGCAACCGTTTGCGAGCTAATTCTACGCCATCAAACTGTTGAAGTGGTAAACCGCGTCGTCCACGCCCGCAAATCCGGATAAACCGTATACCCATCCGTCACCGACACCGCATCGTCCGGCGCAACCGCGTTGTTGTCCGCAAACACCATCTCCTTCTGCCCAGGCGCGATATCCAGCAACAGCGGCCCCGCCGTGGCTTGGAAATAGTTGTTCCGCAATTGAACGTTCGCCGTCGGATTGATAATCCGAATCGCCTTCACGCTCCGCTCTTCCGTCGTATAAACGATGTTGTTTTCCACCACACAGTTCGCCACCGGCCCCCAGATATCGATCGCTCCATACCCGTTCTTCTTCCCATCATTCTCGCTGCTATTGGACCTTAACGTATTGTTGTAATACGCCCCGGCCTTTCCATTCTGAGCCAATTCAAATCCGGATCCGTCGTTGTCGTGGGCCCAATTGTATTGCATTATTGAATTGGTCACGTTGCGGTCGAAATCAAAACCGTCGCCGTCGTTTTTGCCCGTCGTGTGATTGGAATACGACTCGCTGTGCTCGATCAGCACATATGACGAATCGTACGTCCAGATGCCGACTGCGCCATCGCCGTTCGCGGCGTTGTCGTGAGCGATGCAGGCCTCCACGGTCGCTCCGCGGACGCCGCCCAGCATGATGCCGCTTCCGGAATTAAGCGTCGTGCTGTTGCCGACATTGTTGTACGCCTCGACCTTGCCAATGTAGACATGCTGGTGCGCGTTAAGGGCCTGGGCATAGGTCACCAGGCCGGCCTGAATGTTGTCGTGCACAACCGAATTGGTGATCCGAACATCGCTGAAGCCGGCCTTGCCATTCCATGACCCGACCGAAATGCCCGCGCCCGCGAAGCCGCTCGATTCAACGTTGTCGATGTAGACATGCTTCAGCTTCACGCCGTGCGGAAGGTTGTTGAAGAACGTAATGCCCGCGGCCTTGCCTGTGGCAGCATCGCCCGGGCCGACAACCTGAAGATTGCTGATGCTGATGCCGGCGGTGTCGTAAACGAAGATCGCGCCCGCATTGCCGGCGGCGATGGATGCCCGGCCAGTTCCGTAAGACCCGATGTTGATCGGTTTGGATGCCGTGCCTCTGTCCCGCGGACCCAGATAGAGACGACCCGTGAACTGGTCGCCGCCCTCAAAGAGGATTTTGTCCCCCGCGACAAAATCGTGACGGTTCAACTGCGCGATGGTGCGCCAGGCGTTGTTCGCCGACGTCCCTGCGTTGTCGTCATCGCCGTTGGCGCTGACATACCAGGTCGTAAAAAGACGTCGCTTCTCGAGAGACTCGATGGCGGCGAAATCAACGGCTGAACAGGATTTTGAGTCGGTACGTACAGATTTCGACATCGTCGTTCAACATCCGTGTCTTGCGACGTTCGCAGGTTCGGCAAAATGTTTGCCCAACTCCGTTATCGGGCGAGGCGGACGATGGTCAACAAAGATGGCTGGAAATCAAGGGGCGATCGATGCCGGAATGTCGGCCTGTCGCTCCCGTTTTGTCGCTGACCGACGCGCGTTAATCGGCCGTGGCGAAGGCCAACACTGATCGAATCGATGTTATCGGATGCTGGAACGAAATCGGACTGGCACCATCTTTGATAAGAAGATGCGGGCAAAGAGTGACATAAATGCTGAACAGGAGGCACCTTGGAATTGAGCAGAATGCGAATTGGTTCCATACCGACCGTGGAAGCAGTGCGGGCGTTGGTCGGCGATCTGGCAGCTGCCTGGATGCATTCCGACGATCATTCGGCGACTTCCGCCGTCAATGAACTGGCGGATGAACTCCATCATCTGTCGGCCGAGCCGCGCTTCCAGGCGGCCTTCCGCGCCTGCTTCGCCAGCACCTTTGAGGTCACCGACAACCTCCCAGGCATGGAAGAACTCTGCCGGCAACTCGCCCCAGCCTGCACCTGGTGTACCCTGGCCGCCATCGCACACATGATGGCAGAGTGATCGTTACCTACGTCTCCTGTACAACTCCACGCGACTGCTCATGAGTGGAACCCGCTCGTAGGCGAAGCCAAGCTGCGCTCGGATCGCCTGCGTACAAGGATGGCCGGCATCCGAATCGCGCATCCAGTACAGCAGTACCCAATCGACTTTCCTCCCGCTCTTCGTTTCCCACCCGCCGATATCCGCACAGGGCGGACGGTCGCGCACCGGCTCGATCTTTCCGAAAGCCGCCGGTCCCATGTCCTTCTGAAACTGGATCGGAAAATGTGCCGCCGCGGCCTCGTAGTTGGCCAGATCAATCGCGCCGCGATCGGCCGCGATATATCCCGCAACGTGCAGCAACGGCGCTGTATAGGCAGAAATGCCGGCGCCCTGATCGTCAAATCCCTGCGTTGAATAGCTAAGCGATAACAGGGTCTCCCCGCGTGCGATCATGGGTGCAGCGGCCATATAGTCTTCGTAGCAATGGCTAAGCTCACGGTACTTGATCGTGTTGAGTCCAATCCAACCAAGCGTCAACGCGCCGGCAATGAATGCCGCAGCAAATTGCGCCCGCTTCGGCAAATGCTGCGAAGCCAGCCAGAGGATGAGAAGCGCTACCATGAAAAGCGCCAGCCGCTCCGGAACATAAAGGGCAATGGCCGATCCGTCCCGGGCGCGCAGATATCCGGTGAGAAACAGGGCGATCAGCACCAGGAACGCATCCCAGCGTACGATCGATCGCCGTTTCACCTTCTGCAATATCGCGATCAGAGTAATGACAAATAAAAGCAATGACACGCCCAGGGCAAGCAAAGCCTCACCCGCATGGTGCGTAACCAGCACATCCAGAAATGCGAGATCGTGCACCGCCTCAGGGAGACTCATGCCGCCGCCCTTCGCAGGTGCAGCCAGCGGATGGACGTTCGTGTACCAGCCACACAGAATCATGGCCGGCACCAGGGCAGCGAACGTTTTCAAGGCGACGCCGCTCGATCGGTCCTGCCTCGAATACAAAGCGAGAAAGACGATGACGCCGATCGCGGCAACAGCGGTACTGAGGTGCGAGAGATAGAGCAAGAACGACAACGCCATCAGGCTGACAAGCCGCCAGACCGACAATCGCTCGCGATTTGCAACCCAGTAGCCGATGACAAAGAACATCAGCACCAGGCCAATCGAGAAGTTGTAAAAACCCCGCTCAAACGGCCGGTTGTAGATCAGCGGGAATAGAAGGAACGCGGCCCACGATCCTTTCGGATTGATCGAGCGAATCGCATATCGACCCGCGAGCGGAAGCAGAATGACATAAGCGCTGACCAGAATTTTTTCAGAGACGTTCGGCGGAAAGACGCAAAGGAGCGCCGCCAGCAGGCCATGGCCCAACACATTGGGGATAAGGGTCGGGCTGAGCTGATAAAACTGACGCACTACCCCCCAACCGCCGAAAAACGAGCGCAGAATCGCCGCATTTTCCACGTGCGCCGGACCATCCTGCGAAGGAAAATATCGCGCCGACCAGATCGGAATCAGGCTCGCAACGATCAACAGAAGAAAGAGCCGATTCTCCCAGAAAGCGCAGGATCGCGGTTCCGGCGACAGAGCTTCAGAATGGGCGGGGATGAGATTCATCGGGTCAGGAATCGTTGCAACGCTTCCATCGTCATCGGCCGACCGAGGAATGCCGCTGAAGACCTGACGCTATTTTTGCTCGCGCGGCTTCAATGCGGCGTCCCGGAAATCGCCCACAACGCGGCTCAATTCGCCCTGACCCTGCTCGAAATTCCAATCCATAATGTCGGCCACTTTCACCCTGACGGTGTCGCCAATCTTCACGTTATGAATGGCCGTCGGCTGCTCCTCAATGGTCCCATCCACGACTCCGTCCTGAATGGCGGTGACATTGATCGACAGGCACTCGGCCTCGTTCCCGTCGACAAACTGGGCATAGATGTTGAAGGAATTGTCGTCGGGCGAGCGCTTGCCGAAAGCCGTCAAAAACTCCGGCAATCGCTTTTGTGCCTCGGCCGTGCTCGCCTTCATCGCCGGATCATTCGGGGCAAGAACCACCGCCGCCTCATCATGCCCAACCGCGGCGCGCGGGTCGTCGCTGCGAAGGATGGCAAGCGTCTGAGGTGTCAGCAGACCAATTGCGCCAAGCTTTGTGGCATAAATAGCCAGACAATCAGGCCCCGCCAGCTCAGCCGCCAGTTTACCAATGAACTGATGCGCCGCCTTCTCCGGAAGCTTGTCATTCTCCAGTTGCACATCCACGGCAAGCCAGGCCTTGTGCGCCTGAATCACCGCCGCAAGACGCGCATCTGATTGGTCTTCCGCGCGCAACGCCTCGTAGGGCCCTTCGTTCATGGTCACGCTGAAATGATGGCCGCCTGTCTCAAGCGTAAAGATCATCGTGTCGCCCACGATGAAATCGGTGCTGTTGGGATCCTGGCTGGACAGGTCCACGCCCCACGCACGCTTCGCGGCCGCGCGAACCATTTCATTGTTAAGCGCGCGCGGTTCGCGCAACAGCAGCACAAACGAAACCGGCACATCCTGCAGCTGCGCCTTGGGCGCTTTCGCGTGCGCCTGCTTCGGATGATCGCGATATTTCAGCGCCAGCACCGTCGCGCCGATGCACACCACCGCCACAATCGTCAACCTGGTTGTTCTTCGAGCTTGTCGGGTCATGGGCATCCTTGCCGTTGAAGAGGACTTAAAAAACGCTACCCGCCTCCACGCCTTCGCTCAAGCCCGCTCGATCCCCGGCGCGGTGCGCGCCACATAATCCGTAATCCAGTCATCAGGCTCCTGCCACACTCGGTCGCGCCGCTTAAACACCGCCTGCATCACTTCCTTCGCCTTATCAAGTCGATAAGGGTCAGGCCCCTTGTCAGTCAAAAACGTAAAGCTCGGAACCAGCTTCGGCGCGATCCCCGACGTCGCCAGCATGCTGGAAAAACCCAGATACGTCCCCGCCATTAGCCGGCTGCCGATCGCCGTCTTCGCATGGTCACCAATCAGCGACCCCAGGAACCGCCGCCCGGTCTTCACTTCCCCTTCGCCGCCGCGGGCAGTGATCTCGCCATAGGTATTTTTAAGGTTGCTGGTCGTCGTACCCGCGCCCAGGTTCACCCACTTTCCAACATAGCTGTCCCCCAGAAAACCATCGTGGGCCTTGTTGGAGTATCCAAACATGATCGAGTTGGAAACCTCCCCGCCCACCTTAGACATCATGCCGATGCTGGTGCCCGATCGGATCGACGCCAGCGGCGAAACACTCGCATACGGACCGATATAACAAGGCCCCGAAATCACCGCGTTGGCCCCGATCGACGCGTTCCTGTCGATCATCACCGGCCCCTTCGATCCATCCAGCACAACGCCCGGCGCAAGTTTCACATTCTCCCCGAGCCAGATGTTCTCATCCTCAACCACATGATAATGGCCGGCCTTGCGCGGCTGAGATTTGATCTTCAGCGCCGTAAAATCGGCCATCAGCGATTCTTCGTTGTACTTGACCAGATCCCACAAATACTCAACTAGAACCGACTGCGGCGGCGCCTGCGGAAGCTCCAACAGATCCGTCCACTTCGAAGTCCGATGCAGAATATCGTCGGGCGCAAGACCCGGCCGCCGAACCGTCGCCTCCATGATCACATCGTGCTCTTCAACGACAACCGATTCATCGTTGCGATGCTCAAACTCCTGCAGATGAAGCGTCCGGCCGCTCATCAGACACGCCACCTCATTATCCAGCGGTTCATTCACCGCCGCCGGAATCCCCAGCCGCGGCACTATCCGCCGCCGTGCATAATCCGCCATCTCCGGCCGAACCCAAAGCGTCAGCCGGGAAGGCGCAAGCGCCCGAATCTGCTTCTCCAGCAGCGTCGAAGTCCCAGTCCCAAGCATGAATACAGGCCGACCCAGAGATAGCGGAGCAAACGTTGTCCAAAGCCGGCCTTCAAAAATAACGACGTGCATGAGAGACACATGTTACCCGCGCCAGCCACGCTTGGCGACAGGAATCAAGAATTGAAAAAAGGTCCCGGCAAAATGCCGGGGCCTCATCCTGTAAAATTTCGAACGGCTGCCCTCAATCGTTCGAAACCGGAATAATCTTCGGGTTGCGGTTGTTGGCCGTCACTGCCGATCGATCGACAATATAGGCCGCCCGCCGTTGCGCGACCAGCTCTGGAGCCGCAGTCCCCGCGTTGCGCCAAGCCTGCACCATGATGTACACCGTGAACGAATCGGATCGCGTGGTGATCATGTTGCTGATGCGGTTGAACACCAGGTGCTTCTCTTCAAAGTCGTAACGAACACGGTCCGGATTGGCCACATTCAATAGATTGACCGGCGTGATATCGCCGTCAGCGTCTTCGGCTTCATTGGTCGGAAGGTAAGTCGCCGTGGCGTTCGATCCGAATGGCGTAATGATTGACCACGGGTAGCTCCCAAATCCATCCTTAAAGCCCCACGTGAGGCCCGTCGGGTCCATGACACGTTCCAGTTCCATAATACTCCGGAATGGGCCAAAGGCATGCCGATAGGCCACGATCTGCTGGGCCAGCGACTTGTTGGCGGCGGCAGCAACCGCCACTGAAATCGTCGACGTCGGCACGACCATCGGCAAAGTCGCAAGCACGGCCGCGGGGGCGGTGTTAATGTTGATCAAACCATCCACGCCGACCGTCTCCTCCGTCGCCGAGGGCGGCGCATTGGTCCGATTGATGATATTCGGATCGGCGTTGGCAGTTGCAGTCGGCGCAGTGGCACCAAGAGCAGTTGGCGCATTGGGTACGTTGGGTGTGTAGTCCTCATGCGGAGCAAGAACCGTCAGGTAGTCAAAAAGCGAGGCCCATGGATAGCGATTGAGCGTCAGCGAATATTTGCTTGTCGTATCAGGTGTCGTCGCGAACGCGGTCGCCACCGTCAGCGTAACCGACGAGGGCGCGCCGGTGGACGACTGAACCGTGTAAAACGTGTTCGGATCCGCTCCGGTACCGGCGATGATCCGCAGCTCGTAGCCCTTGAACGCGTTCACCGGATAGCGATACCCAAGCCCAACGCCTTTTGCTCCGCCTGTATTACCGTCATCACTATCGGTAAGTGTCGTGCCCGTTGCGCCTTTCACCGCGCCGACAATCCCCAGATCGCCAGGCAACGGCGAGAACCGGCCAATGTCTTCCGCGCCGTCGTCAGTGGTGTCGGTGTCATCGGCGAACGCCGCATCCATCGGCAGGCTGTTCATCTCGACAATCTTCTTGTTGACGGGTGCCGTGGCCGTGGTGATGACGTAGCACCCGATATACGGGATCTCCAGCATATCTCCATTGCGCGCGAAGCCGCCAAACGGGAAGTAATACTTACCGCCGGTCGCGGCCGCGTTCGGGCCGGGAAAGTCCTTGTTACCAAACTGAATCGTAAACTGCGGCCCATAACTCGCGTCGCCGTTCTTCAGCGTGTCCATGCCTGCGCCCAGCGAAACACCCGGCACCGGCACCGTCGCGATCCATGGATTGGGTGCCGGCGTGGTCCAGGTCGAAGTCACGACCCCCTGCTGCCGTGGCTTGCTCGCGCTGGACC
>JBBRHH010000060.1:0-16533 GCA_038222915.1 Tepidisphaerales bacterium | reverse complement strand
TCGCAATCACCTTCGCCCCGGCCGACCGGATCACATACAGCATTTCCCCTATCTTGCTTCGCGGCCAAGGCCATTCCCCTATCTCCGCACTGATCGCATCCATGGCGCCGTCATCGATGTCCACGTGGACCAGTTGGGTTGTCGGAGCCGGCATGAAATGCTGGCACCGCTGAGCCCGTGTGTCGTAAAACCAACCCTCCAGCCGGGACAGCCAACCCCACGTATCCGCAATGACGACCAGCAAGGTTAGAATACCGCCGGAAAGAGCCATTAATGTCAGCCGTCTGCGTTGGGACCGGGTCATTGGACGGTGATTTTCAACCGCTCTCACGAATTTGCAATACACGCCTCCCTTTGCGTCGATGATGTGGGCGCAAGCACTTGCGCGATTCGCGTTGGTTGACGTGGCATTTTCGGCCTCCAAGGGCCCGATTTGTATCTTGACCCTCCCCCTCCAACGCGTCATACTTGGGAGCCACGCATGGCCCAATTTCGCCTTGTATCGATGGCCGACCTGGCTCGCCAGATGGAGTTCACTCCGTCTGACGCCCGTTTTGCTCAACTGAGTGCAGCGGAGGATCTTCTTCATATCGTCGACCCAACCAAGGCCTACCCTCTCGACTTCATCGTCTTCAAGATCACCGGCTATCACCCCAAGACCGATTCGAGCGAGCTGCTTACCGGCTTGGCGCTTCATCACGATCTCGGGCTTCTCATTGAGAAGGTCAGTGACGGGCTGGACCTCCAAACCCAGAATCTTCGGGAGCCGGTCCTCACCATCGATAACGTCAGCCAGAAATTCAGCGTCACCAGCAAAACGATCCAGCGCTGGCGTCGCCGCGGCCTTCCCGCCCGCCGCTTTACGTTTCCCGACGGCAAGCGCCGCGTGGGCTTCTTCCTCGGCAGTGTCGAACGCTTCCTTGGTTCGCATCAGCAGCAGGTCGGAAGCGCCGCCAACTTCTCGCAGGTTGGCGAGGACGAAAAGAACGACATTCTCCGCCGGGCCCGCCGCCTGGCCGAAGCGTGCCATTGCTGCATCGGAGAAATCACCCGCCGCATTGCACGCAAGCTCCACCGCTCGCCTCTCACGGTCCTGCACATTGTTCGCAAGCACGATGAGGAAAACGTTGCGCAGGCCGTCTTTGTAAGCGCTGCCGAGCCCATTTCCGAGATCGACCGTCTCGGCATCCTGAAGGCGCACCGCAAAGGCACGGACATCAAGCGCCTCGCCCGCCGCCACTGCCGGCCGCGCTCCGCGATTTATCGCGTGATCGTCGACGAGCGCATCGCGCGGCTTACACGTCGGAAAATCAAATTCATCGATGACACCCTCTACCACGACGAAGACGCGGCCACGACGATCGATGCGATCGTTTCCCAGCAAGCCCTCGCCGATGAACCGCGCCGCGAGGAGTCGCGCATCCCGCGCGATCTGCCCCCCTACCTGCAGGAACTCTACCGCACCCCGCTTTTCTCGGCCGCCCAGGAACGGGCAATGTTCCTCAAGTTCAACTTCCACAAGTTCCAGTTTATTAGCGGCCGCCGCCGACTCGATCCTGAAATTGCCCGCAACCGCGACCTGAACATCATGGAAGCCTCGCTTCGCAGAGCCACCGAAACGAAAAACCAGATCGTTCAAGCCAATCTTCGCCTTGTCGTCAGCGTGGCCAAGAAACACCTCCGGCCGGGTCTCTCGCTTTTGGAGCTTATCAGCGACGGCAACATCACACTCATGCGCGCCGTTGAGGGTTTCGACATCCATCGCGGCCACCGCTTCAGCACCTACGCCACGTTGGCGCTCATGAAGGGCTTCGCCCGCAGCGTTCCGCAGATGCTTCACGCACAGCGATGCGCGGGTGCTTGCGAAGGGGTGCTGGCCGAAGTCGCCGATGCGCGTCCGGCGCGCGTGAATCACCGGATGCTCGAGCGCGATGAGGTCAATCAGCTTCTTTCCCAGCTCGACACGCGCGAACGCGACGTGCTCCGAGCCCACTTTGGGCTTGAGGAAGAATCCGCTCCCGCGACCTACGAACAAGTGGGTCAAAGAATGGGCCTGTCGAAGGAACGCGTTCGGCAAATCGAGCAATCGGCCATGGCCAAGCTTCGCGCAATGGCTGCCGTTAACACCTCCATTTAAATCACGCCGGAAATATCGGACTGCGCCGGGTTGGATTTTCACTTTTGATCGGCTATATCGGTTGCCGCAGAACGGCCGATAAGGGCACCTGAACGGGAACTTCGCGCTTGAGAGAACGGGCCTTGTCGGTTGCCGCTGGCTCCGCGCTTCAATTGAAAGTGAGATCGTTGTATGTCTGACTCTGCTTCGCCGACCATTCGCACGTTCCAGGTTTTTCCCGACCTCCCCGAGCCTCTTCTGCCCTTGCTTGAGATGGCCAATAATCTCTGGTGGGTCTGGAATCCCGACGCGGTGGAGTTGTTCCGCCGCCTCGACCGCGGGCTCTGGGACGAGGTCAATCACAACCCCGTCAAACTGCTGGGCATCATCGAACAATCCCGCCTCGCCAATGCCGCGCAGGACGAGGGCTATCTTGCCCACATGAACCGCGTGCAGACGGCCTTCAAAAAGCACCTCACCGAAACCGGCTGGTTCAATAAATCCCATCCCGATTCCGGCACCGACGGCAAGAGCAAACCGCTTGTCGCCTATTTCTCCGCCGAGTTCGGCGTCCACGAATCGCTCCCTGTCTATTCCGGCGGCCTGGGCATCCTCGCCGGCGACCACCTCAAATCCGCCAGCGAACTGGGCATCCCGCTCGTCGCCGTCGGCCTGCTTTACCGCAACGGGTACTTCCAGCAGTACCTCTCCGCGGACGGCTGGCAGCAGGAAGCCTACCCCGAGCTCGATTTCTACAACCTCCCCATCGAGCCGATGCGCTACACGGACGGCTCCAGCGTTCACATCCGCGTCGATCTGCCCGACAATGCCGTCTTCGCCAAGGTCTGGCGGGTTAACGTCGGCCGGATCCCGCTTTTTCTCCTCGACACCAATCTCCAGGAAAATTCCCCGGCCGATCGCGAGATCACCAGCCGTCTTTACGGCGGCGGCACCGAACTGCGCATCAAGCAGGAACTGGTGCTCGGCGTCGGCGGCGTGCGCGCCCTTGAAGCGCTGAACATCAGCCCCTCCGTTTTCCACATGAACGAAGGCCACTCCGCCTTCCTGGCCCTGGAGCGCATCCGCGTGCTCCTCGAAAACAGTGAGCTGACTTTCGACCAGGCCCGCCAGCAGGTGATGTCCACTGACTGCTTTACCACCCACACACCCGTGCCGGCCGGCATCGACATGTTCTCGCCGGAGATGATGCTGAAGTATTTTAAGAACTTCATTCCGGCCCTGAAGCTCGACGACGAAGGTTTCCTCGCCCTTGGGCGGGAAAACGTCAGCGACAAGAAGCAGGGCTTTTCGATGGCGGTCGCCGCCATCCGTCTGGCCGACAGCACCAACGCTGTCAGCTGGCTGCACGAAGACGTGTCGCGAAAAATGTGGCACAACCTGTGGCCACAGGTTCCGCCCAATGAAGTTCCGATCGGCCATGTCACCAACGGTGTGCATATCCGGTCGTGGATGAGCCAGGAAATCATGTACCTGGTCGATCGTTATCTTCCCGGAAAGTGGATGACCGACCCGGCCGACCACTCTGTGTGGGACGCCGTCTCGCAGATCCCGGATGAAGAACTCTGGCGTGCCCACGAGCGGAGCCGCCAACGGCTCGTCGGCTACACCCGCCATCAGCTCAAGGAACAGCTCAGCCGCCGCGGCGCATCCTACGACGACATCGCCACTGCCGACGAAGTGCTCGACCCCGAAGCACTCACGATCGGCTTCGCCCGCCGTTTCGCCACCTATAAGCGTGGAGCGCTGCTTCTGCGCGATCCCCAGCGACTTCAAAAACTCATCGAGGACACCAAGCGTCCCATCCAGTTCGTGTTCGCCGGCAAGGCGCATCCGGCCGATACGGAAGGCAAGGAACTCATCCGGGCCATCATCAACTTCGCCCGCCAATCCTCCATGCGGCGTCGGATGGTCTTCGTCGAGAACTACGACATCAACGTCGCCCGCTACCTCGTTCAGGGTGTCGACGTCTGGCTGAACACGCCCCGCCGCCCCTATGAGGCTTCGGGGACAAGCGGCATGAAGGCCGCCGCCAACGGCGTCCTGAACTGTTCGATCCTCGACGGCTGGTGGGTCGAGGGCTACAGCTCCGACGTCGGCTGGGCGATCGGCCGCGGCGAATCGTACGCCGACGCCAACCAGCAGGATCAGATCGAATCGCAGGCCCTCTACGACCTTCTGGAAAAGCAGATCCTCCCTCTCTTTTACGATCGCACCATCGACAACATCCCGCGCAACTGGATCGCGCGCATGAAAAACTGCATGCGCAAACTCACGCCCGTCTTCAACACGAACCGCATGGTCCGCGAGTACACCGAAAAGTTCTACGTGCCGGCCCTCCTTCGCGGCCGGGAGCTTCAGAGCAACGGACTGCAGCGTTCCATCAGCCTCGCGCACGCCAAGGATCATCTGCGTCAGAAGTGGGGCGGCATCAAGATCGTCGCCGTGCACGCGACGGGCAATGGCCACTACAAAGTCGGGCAGAACGTCCAGGTCGAAGCTCTTGTCGATCTCCCCGAGCTCAAGCCCGAAGAAGTAGCTGTCCAGCTCTATTCGGGCCCACTCAACGCCCAGGGCACGTTCGAAAAAGCGATGCCCCTCACCATGTCGTACGCCAAGGAAATGGCACCCAACCGCCATGTGTTTGTGGGCAAGATCGACTGCAACACCAGCGGCCGACATGGCTTCGCCGTCCGCGTGCTTCCCGGCAACAAGGACATGGCGACTCCCTTCGAGCCTGGGCTCATTATCTGGAATTAGCAGAGCGGCCGCCAAAAGCGAACCGCATCTCCAGGGGCGTCTCTCGGACGCCCCTTTTTCATGCGCTGGCAACGCCAGATGGGCTGTCCGCGTAAGACAATTAGGCCACCATTTCATCAAGCCGGATTCGACGGCGGAGCCAACGATGCAACCAGTTCGATCAATGCAACGGTTTTGTTTCATCGCGGCGATGTTGATCTGCACCGTTGTTTTCGCGATCCCCAAGGACCGCGCCCAGCGCGATGTGGACGATGCACAGCGCCGGCTCAACGACGCCGACGCACGTTTGAACGATGCCGTGCGGATCTCCTCCGATGCCCAGCGCGCCGATGATGATCTGCGCAACCGGGGCCGAAACCTCACGCGGGTCATTGACGACGGCCAGCGCCGGCTGGAGGTCATCCGCCGCCTGGTCTCGGAGGCCACGAACGCGCTTCCGCAACTGAAAACAATCCTCACGAACTCCACCAAGACCGCGGCCGAGAAGAAGCCGCTCACGCAGACGGCCCTGCTATCGCTCAATTCGGCGAAAACCACCACGACGCAGGCCAAAGCGAAAGCGCTCGGGGTGTTTGAAGCCAGTCCGGATTTTCTCGCCAAAAAACAGGCGGTCGAATCTGCACAGGCCGCGTTAGACGAAGCCAGCAAGGCCTGTCTTGCCGTTCTTGAGCGCACCGCCGAGTACAAAAACGGTGTCGCCAAAGTCGCCACAAATGAAGAACTGCTCCGGCAGGCGCGGGCTGCTGGAAAACAGGAGGACGTAGCGACAGCGAGCACGACGTGGATTGGCTCGAAAAACCAGGTCGAGCTGCAGAAGGACAAGGCATTGGCCGCGGACCCAGACGCGAGCAGCGCCAAGGTGCAATTGACGTCGGCAAAGAAAGCCCAGCGTGACCTGCGTGAAGCGTTTGATGCCGGCCTGCCCAAACAACCCGAGGTCGCCAGCGCCCTGGCGGACCAATCCAGCGCCCAAACTGCGTACGACAAGAACGCCGGCGAGTTGCACAAGGCCGAGGCGACTGTCGTGACATCCCAGAAAGCGGTTGGTGAGAAGCAGGAGATCGTCGACACTGGCGGGACCACGATCAAGCAGTTTGAAAACGACATTGCCGCCCGGCAACGCGACCTGGCGGCTGTTAACCAGGATCTCGCGACCGCGGATCGTCGGTTGACGGACGCACTGAACGACACCCGCAACCGCCAGCAGGACCGCAACGCCGCCGCTGCACGGCTGCGCGATACACAGATTGCGCTGGCCCACGCCACTCCGTAACTTCCTGACGACGCCTTATGGAGCGACTCGAGAAGCGGTATAAATGGCCGCGTTGCAACTTCGTTCCATTCAATTGCCGCACCCATGACCCACCTTCCTGATTCATTCGAATATCCCGTCATCGCAACGCAAGCCGTTACGCCGTTGGACGAACCCTCCGAGAATCGCATCGCGCTTCCATTCCAAACCGAATCCGCCACCACCCGCCTCATCTACCTCCTGCTCGCCCTTGCCATCACCGTCGCGTTCTTTTACGTGCTCCTCACGTTCTACGCCCCGGCGCCCGGGGATCCTGGCATCGACGAAAACGCCTACTTGGTCGGCGGGAAAAACTTTGCCGGTCATCTGTCTCCGGGCCTGCATACTTCCACGCCATACGCCTACGTCGGCAGCATGTGGATTCGCGCCAAGTCGGGTGTTTACTATCCGAAATATCCGGCCGGCATTCCTGCCCTCGACGCTATCGCCATCTGGCTTACGCCCGGCCATTCCAATCTGGCCGCCTTTATCGTGAGCCCGGTCTGCGCTGCTCTCGCGGTGCTGGGCCTGTTCTTTTTCACGCGTGTCCTCGCCGGTTCGTTTCTTGCTCTTCTCGCGATGATTGCGCTGGCGGCCAACCCCACCCACCTCGAGCTTGCGCTCATCCCCAGCAGCCATGCCCCGGCGATCTGCTTTGCTGTCTGGGGCATGTATTGCCTGCTGTGCTGGCTTGGGCGCGGGCGAATTCTGACGGGCGTGGCCGCAGGATTTCTGCTGGGATACACGTTCACGATCCGCTACAGCGAAGGCCTGCTGCTGCTTCCGCTCGCGGCCGCGGTGCTGATGCGTATCCGCTGGACCAACCCCATCTCCTACCTGCGGGCCGCCGTTCCGGTCGTTGCGTGGGCGATTCCTGTCGGCGCTCTGCTGCTCTTCAACTACATCACCACCCACCACCTCACCGGCTACGATTCCACCAACGAAAGCACCGGATTTACCTTTGCCGAGTTCAAATCCAAGTGGGAGATGACCGTTCATCAGCTCAACATGTACGGGCTGTTCCTCCTGTTTCCGCTGGGCGTTGTTGGCATGCTGGTCATGTTCGACCGCGCGTGGCGCTTTGCTACGCTCGTTCTCCTTTGGCTCGTGCCCGGCCTCCTGCTGTACATGGCGTACTATTGGGGCCGGCAGATTCAGGGCGTGGGCTATCTGCGTTTCTTCCTTACCCTGTATCCGCCGGTCATTGCCTCGGCGATGTATCTTCTGGCCGCCGCTCAGCGCAATCGTAGTACAACCAACCAACCGGGCTTTTTCCGTGCGCCGTTTGCCATTGCTGTCGGGGCAGGCTTGCTGACCGCCTCGACCGCCGCGGCCGGGCTTTATGTTGCGCTGCCTGACCTGCGGCAGGTGCATGTCCACAATCAGAACCTTGCCTTTACAGCCCAGGCCTTCCTCAAGGCGGTGCCGGAAGCTCACGGGCAGAAGGGCAAACCGACGCCGCTCTACATTGTGGACGACGGCGGCATCTTCGGCAGCCTTGCGATGTACATGCAGTTTGTCGGCGATGGCGAATGGTGCGCCAACAGCGCGTTCAGCACCCTCGGCGGCTTTGGCCGGGGCCTGATGGCGGCGATGAGCCGCGGAGGCGGCGGCGGGCGAAGCAACGAAGACTCCGACCAGCCCAACCCTGTCCTTCTCGACCCGGCCCGCGCCGACTACCTGATGGAGTTTTACAAGGACAAAAGCCAGGCAGACCTCACCCGCGACGAGCAGAACCTGGTGAAGGAGGCAATCGTCGCTGGGCGACCGGTAATCGCCGTACTCACGCCTGCCAACGCGCCCGAATTCGAGAAACGGATGCACTCGGCCGGGCTGACCACGGAGACTCTCGCCTGGTGGGTTGAACCGCTTACGAAGACGGATTTGACGGGAATCGCGGATGAACCTGGCGGCCTGTTCAATTGGAAGAAACGGCAGCGAGAACCGGAAAGATCGCCGGGGCTGGGGCCGCCGGCGCAGGTCATGCGGGTTGCGCCGCTGCAGCAGACGATTCAACTGATCAAGGTGACTCGGCCGGTGGGATGAGGGCGGAACAGGCACCGAGAGGATGCGCTGTTGGCAGTCGGTTTTCGTGCGCGCATGTTGCGCAAAATCGAGTTGCGTGTCAGTTTTCGAGGTGTTGGTATTCACAACTGGTTTTTCTGCATGGGTTTGAGGTTTGGCGGGGGTGTCGTCGGGTTGTTTAAAACCGACTCATAACCGACCATAAACCGACACATAACCAACACATGACCGACCACTAAACGACACACAATGAGCACATAACCAGCACGCAATCGACACACGACCGACCGCGCGGGAGAACGGAGGTTTTGGAGTGCAAAATGCTGACTCGGGGAATGCGAATGACCAGGTGCCAATGGCCGACGAAGCACCAAATCCCGATGGCCGTGGCGGAATGAGACGGGGGCGCTTTTTGTTGTTTTGCGCGCTGTGTAATTTGGTTTTTCGCGCGCGGGTTTGGGAGTTGAGCATTGGCAGTGGTTTAGGCCGATTGGGTCCGAAAAAAGCGCCCCCTTTGCGCCCCCGGAATCTCCCCTTTTTCTCCCCGTTTCCTCCCTCGATTGACTGAAAATCGCCCTGTTTTCTCCCCGGAATCTCGCCTTTTCGACTTGCTGCGCTGCGTTCAAGAGAGGCAATGCGACAGGGGAAAACAGGGGTGAGCGGCAGAGGGGAGCCAAGGGATGGGGACGACGAAATAGTAGCGGGGGATGGCCGGGCAGTTGTGAGGGCTGGTGCGTGGACGGATTTTCCGTGGGCATGGTGCACCCCTGATCCGGTTTTGCCGGCAGGGTTTCGTGCCGGCGGCAGTGGATGTTTTTGGGCATCTGCTGCTGTTGGGATTGTATGGGGTGTGTTAGGTTTTTGTCAATGTGGAAGTTTCTTTTTGTTTGGTATTTTTTTGGTATTCGGATTTTGGATTGGTTCGATTTGGGGTGTAGTGCCCGGGTGTTTTATTTTCGCGTGTCCGCGAAGGGCAAGCCTCGGTTGGCGATGATTGGCTTTCTGGTTGTTGGGGTGGGCGATGGTATCCTTGTGAAGCAACCGATGACGCAACTGTCTAACGCGCCAATTTGCAATCCGACTCATGTTCAGGCGTTTACCGCCCTGGCGGGGCTGGCGATTGTTTTGTTTTTGACGTTGTTGCTTCCCAATCTGGTTCGTCGCCTGCGAGGTGATCCGCCACGATTCGTTAAAGGGATCTGCAACCATTGCGGCTACTGTCTTAAGGGGCTTCCGACGCCGATTTGTCCTGAGTGCGGGACGGACAGCAGCGTCATCTCTTACGCCGCAGCGCCGCCGAGTCGATTTATTGTCTGGTCGGTTGCGCTTGGCTGGGTTGGGTTCATTCTTTTTCTGGATCGCTATTGGGGATTTAAGCTCGATGAGTACATGCTCAGAGTTCTTACCGGAATTGGGGAATGGAGCGCGACCGAGGGGTTTGCAACTCCTTCCTTCGTGGCGGAATTCCACAAAGCCTGTTTTCTTAGGCGTGCCATGACGGGGGTGGTTGGGTTGGGCGGGGCCGGGTGGATTCTTTGGCGATATCGGCGGGCGTTGTTGATGGCGCGGAGAGCGTGGCAGATGCGATCGGTGTGATTGTCATTTCTTTCATTCTGCGGGGCCGGAAGAATCCGTTGAGTGGTTTGGGTTCGCGTGTTGTACTTGAACGACTTGAGCAAACAGCGGCGAATTTCCTCTTTCCCTCGATAGCCTGGTGGAGCACTGAAGCGATGAGGGTGGCGTTTTATCTGAGAACATCGGTGACTGGACTCATCGAGACTCCTTTGCATTATGTATCATCCCTCAACCCATCGTGTCTCGGCGGGCCCGATCCATAGCTCTCTCTGAGACAGTCGTCGCCAGGATCGCCAGACTCAGAGCGCCGATCCCCGCGGCCATTCGAATTATGTGCAACCTCCACCAGGTGTCGCGCAACTGGGCCCAATTTGCGGGGGGACTGGCTGGGGTCCATGTCATCACGATGGCGTTGATTGGCTGATTTCCGAATCGTGTTACCAGCGCGGCCGTCAGTAGGCAGGCGATTGCCGCTGCGAGGAACAATTGGGGTGGCCGATTGCCTTTGGAGAGGACGAGGAGGACGGCGGCGAGGACGATGCATGCGCCGCCCATGGCTGGCATGAAGGTGCTGAGGGAGCGGATGGCGTTTTGCTGTTGCTCTATGTATGCGGCGGGCGAGAGGGTGGCGGGGTCGAATCCGATCCAGATGCCGAACATCGTGCCCGCGAGGAGCGCGAGGAGCAGGAGCAGAATGAAACGTGTTGCGTTGATGGCCATGGTGTGTCCCTTGCCCGAACGATAACAACTCGACGGGCGGGAGTCATGGCCCTGACTTACAATCGGATTATCTAGACCTCGTTGTTGCGTGTTGCGGCGGGGCTGTTGATGTGGGTTAGTGCACCGAGTATTCCGGCGCTGCTTTGACGGCCGGTTTGTTGACGGGTGGCTCTCGTAGGGGTTGGGTTGGGGAGGATTCGGTTGATGCGTTCGAGGATTCGGGCGGACATTTCGGGAAGGAGGCTGGAGCCGATTGCGGCGAGTTTTGCTGGGAGGGTGACGATGATTTCGGCGCGGCCGGTGCGGCTGGCGTCGAGGATTTGGGAGGCGGCGCGTTCGGCGGCGATGGAGGTGCCGGGGAGGCCGTCGGAGATGGCGAACCATGCGTATTCTTTGGCGAACTGGCCTTTGACGAACGCGTTGATGGGGGAGCCGGTGCGCATGAGGCCGGGGCAGACGGTGGTGACGGTGATGTTGTCTTTGGCGAGTTCGGTGCGCATGCCGTTGGAGAGGCCGGTGAGAGCAAATTTGCTGGCGCAATAGGGGAGGAGGTGGGGGACGGCGATTTTGCCGCCGATGGAGGAGATGTTGATAATTCGGCCGGCGCGCTGGCTGCGCATGACGGGGAGGGTGGCGAGGATGGCATAGAGAGGGCCGAAGAAGTGGACGGCCATGGCGTTCTGGTAGTCCTTGACGGTCATGTGTTCCATGGGGCCGACCTGGATGACGCCGGCGTTGTTGATGAGGACGTCAATGCGGCCGTAGTGGTCAACGACGCGTTGGATGGCATGTTCGACTTCTTCCTGATTCGTGACGTCAGCGGGGAAGGCGAAGACTTCAGCGCCACGGGCGGCGATGTCGAGCTGGCCGCGGCGGATTTCTTCCTCGTCGCGGGCGAGGATGGCGAGATGCGCGCCTTCGCTGGCGAGTTGCCGGGCGATGACGAGGCCGAGGCCGCGCGAGCCGCCGGTGATGAGTACCACTTTGTCGCGGAAGGAGTAGTTGTCGGTGCGTCGGGAGGCGAGGTAGGTGAGGCCTGCGGCTGCGCCGGCGGCGAATAGGAGTTTTGATTTGAGGCTCATGGAGGAGGAGCGTCAAATGGCGTGCCGGGGGGAGGTTTTTTACCGCGGATGATGCTGATTTACGCGGATGGAGAGGTTGATTTCAGAATTTCAAATGGGAGGAGATCTCAGATTTTCGAAACTGAGCTGCGCAAGAAACTGCCGCCTTGCGGCGGCAGTTTTGGGTGTTGAATTGGATTGCGAGGTGTTACCAGGCGAAGTGGGCGAAGGCTTTGTTGGCGTCAGCCATGCGGTGGGTGTTTTCGCGGGTTTGCATGGCTTTGCCTTCCTTTTTGAAGGCGGCGAGGAGTTCGTCGGCGAGGCGTTCGGCCATGGGGCGGCCGCCGCCGGCGCGGCAGGCTTCGAGGAGCCAGCGGGTGGCGAGGCTTTGCTGGCGCTTCTTGTTGACCTGCATCGGGACCTGATAGTTGGCACCGCCGACGCGGCGGCTGCGAACTTCGACGTAGGGCTTGATGTTGTTCATGGCCGTATCGAAGACTTCAAGGACGGGGATTTCCTTGTTCTTCTTGGCGATGATGTCGAAGGCGCCGTAGACGATGCTCTGGGCGACGGTCTTTTTGCCGTCCCACATCAGGCAGTTGATGAATTTGCTGACGGCCTTGCTGTTGTGCCGGGGATCGGGACGTAGCGTTTTTTCGCTTGCCGTGAACTTCTTGAATGCCATGTCTTCTTTCGGTTGTCCGTAAATATTCTCCCGGGCCAAGGCACCTGACTACGCCGCCAGATGAATCGCACCGGAATACTCCGGAACTGTCTTGCTTATATTGTTACTTGCCGCGCTTTGCGCCGTATTTGCTGCGGCTGCGTTTGCGGCCATCGACGCCGAGGGCGTCGAGGGTGCCGCGGACGACGTGATAGCGTACACCGGGCAGATCGCGGACGCGGCCGCCACGGACGAGGACGATGCTGTGTTCCTGCAGGTTGTGTTCTTCGCCGGGGATGTAGGCGGTGACTTCCTTGCCGTTGCTGAGACGAACGCGGCAGATTTTCCGAAGGGCGGAGTTGGGCTTTTTGGGGGTCATGGTCTTGACCTGAAGGCACACGCCACGCTTTTGCGGGCATGCTTCGAGATCCTTGACCTTGTTGATGCGACCAAGTGCTTTGCGCGGCTTCTTGATCAGCTGGTTGATAGTGGGCATTCGTCTTCCTGTTCAAGTGGGCCCATGGCCCGGTTCAATTTTGAGAAGCAGGGCATTATACGGAGGGGGGTGTGGAGAGCAAGGGCGCGGATGTGTTAACTTTAGGAAGACCCGGCAAACCTGTAAACATCGCGTGCAGGGCTATAGTATTGGGTGTAACAAATGTGACATCCTTCCCCTTTTTTCGAGCACCATCCATGATTGAGAAGTTTGAATCACGGACGTTCTTCAGCAGCAGCGCCGTTGTCGCATATTTGCCGGACTATGAGTATGCGAGCACGATCAACAAGATCGATTGGGCAGCGCTGACGCAGATCAACTATTTTTCACTTTCACCCAGCGGGACCACCGGGAAACTGCCGACCCGGAGTACGGGGGGAGTTGCACTGGCCAAGCTGATTAGCACGGTAAGCAAGGCACAGAGCCATGGCGTGAAGGTGGATATTGTCATTGGCGGAGCGGGTTTTGATGCGTCGCTGCCAGTGATTGCTGCGGATGCGACGCTGCGGAATGCTTTTGCGGACAGTGCGAAGGCGTTTTGCACGAAATATCACATTGCGGGCGTCGATCTGGATTGGGAGCCGGAGAATCCATCGGCGAGTGGTATCAGTCATTATGGAGCGTTCATCCATACGCTGCATTTGCGAGCGCCGAAATTGACTATTTCGGCGGCCGTGAATTCTGAGAAGCTGCCGGTGGCGGGGACGAATACGACGTCGTTTGTGCTCAATGCGCAGGCGCTGAAGAACCTGACTTCGATCAATGTGATGGCGTATGACCTGAGCTTTGCCGACCATTCGACTTATGCGCAATCGACGCAGGATCTGACGGCGTGGGGAAAGTATGTGGTGGCGAATGGGGTTTCGAAGAAGAAGCTGTTGCTGGGAATGCCGTTTTATGGACGGGCCGGGACTTCGTGGAATAATACGGCGGCGGAAGGGTATGGGGCGCTTGTGGATGCATCGATTCTGCAGGATGGGATTGTGGCGGTGAATTCGAACGAGATCGACGCCAGTTTTTCGGATGCATTTGGCGGGGCGCGCGAGGCGTGGCACTTCAATGGCCCGACGACGATTGCGAAGAAGACGAAATTCGCGATCAATGGTGGTTATGGCGGCGTGATGGTGTGGAACCTTGGGCAGGATCATTATTCCGTGGGTCACACGGACAGATTTTCACTTTTGCCGGTCATCGCATCGGTTGTGAAGAAGGCCTCGGTGTAAATGTGAATGCAACTTCTGAGAAGGCGCGACAACTGCCTCCGTTTCAAGCGGATTTTCCGGCGGAGGAATTCAGTGCCCGCCGGGCTCGGGTGACGGAGGCGATTGGTGGCGGGGTGGCGCTGCTTCGCGGGTCGGGGCCGTCGGGAGGGTTTGATTATTTCAGGCAGAACAACGACTTTTACTATTTGTGCGGGGTGGAGACGCCGGTGGCGTATCTGATGCTGGCGGGTCGGCGGACGACGCTTTATCTGCCGCATCGGGACCCGCATATGGAGCGCAGCGAGGGGGCGCAACTCAGTGCCGAGGATGTGGAGTTGGCGCGGCGATTGACAGGGGTGGATGATGTTCGGCCGCTGGAGATGCTGCGGAAAGACTTGGCGGGCGTGCAAGTTTTGCACATTCCGATGAGCCCCGCGGAGGGGAAGCAGGCCTGCCGGGATACATTGCTGCATGCGCGGAAGACGAGCGCGGCAGATCCGTTTGCCGAGCCTGCGCCGGAACTTTGGCTGCGGGATGGGCTGGCGAAGGCTATTGCGGGTGTGAAGATTGAGGATCTTTCGCCGGTGCTGGACCGGTTGCGGGTGATCAAGAGCGCGAAGGAGCTGGCGGTGATGCGGCGGGCGGGGAAGCTGAGTGCGATGGCCGTGGAGCATGCGATGCGGTGTACGCGGGTGGGTCAGATGGAATTTGAGCTGGCGGCGGTGGCCGAGTGCGTTTATTTGATGAATGGGGCGCGCGGGGGTGGATATCGGGCGATTATTGCGGGTGGGGCGAATATCTGGAATCCGCATTACTTTCGCAATGACTGTGAGTTACAGGATGGAGAGTTGGTGCTGATGGACTACGCGCCGGATTGTGGGAATTACACGAGCGATATTGGGCGGATGTGGCCGGTAAATGGGAAGTATTCGGCGGTGCAGCGCGAGCTGTATGGGTTTGTGGTGGAGTATCACAAGGTGTTGCTGGGGCTGATTCGGCCTGGGGTTACGACAGAGCAGATTGTGGAGGAGGCGGCGGTGGAGATGTTGCCGCGGCTGGAGGGGTGGGCCTGGTCGAAACCTGCCTATCAGGAGGCGGCGAAGGCTTTGTTGAAGTTTCAGGGGTCGCTGTCGCATGGGGTGGGGATGGCGGTGCATGATGTGGGGAATTATCGGAGCGGGCCGCTTGCGCCGGGGATGGTGTTTGCGCTGGACCCGCAGATGTGGGTGCATGACGAGCAGGTGTATATCCGGGTGGAGGATACGGTTGCAGTGACGGAGACGGGGGTGGAAAATCTGACAGAATATGCGCCGCTGAGCCTGGATGACGTTGCAGAATTGATGCGTCAGAATGAAGTTACGATTACGTCTGCCGTCCCCTTGCTGGGGAATTGAATGAGTTACATTTCGTGATTCTGGTGGTATGTCTCGACAATTTCATTGACGAACTTGCTGAAACGCGGGTAGACTACGGAGGTCAGACCGCACTCATGCGGCATTTCTCCGTTTGTCGAATGTTGGCGCGCTTTCGCGAGGAGTTCAAATAAGTTGACAATGAAAGCTGTTCATCCGGGACTGCGCTGGGGTGCGCTGGCGGTGGTGGTCATTGCCGTTGGTATTGTTGGTATTCGAATTATTGGCGGTGGTGAGATTTCTGGCAGCACGGACCACGACCGGGTCAACTCGGTTCACGACGTTGCAGCCAGAGGTACGGCGAGCGCTGCGAAGACACTTGCCAACGCGGCCTTGCACGATGCATCGCCGCAGGTACGCGAGGCTGCGCTTTTCGATCTTTCCCGATGCCTCCGACCTGAGGTGCGGCCAGCGGTGGAACAGGCGACGTCCGATCCGTCACCGCTGGTTCGGGCCGCCGCGTCGACGACACTTGGCGATTTTGCAGATGAAGCTTCGGTAGAGCGTTTGAGCGACGTTTGTGCGAAGGATGAGAGTTCAGCGGTGCGAGTGGCCGCTGTCGCGGGGTTGGGTCGGAATAACAACACCCGTTCGATTGTTGCGTTGCGTGAGATCATTGAGAGCAGCACGGATGTCGAGGCGCAGCATCGGGCGATGAAAGAGTTGTTTCGCAAGCTGGGTATTCGATATGTTGGCGACGAGCCGACCAACCCAAAGAAGTGGAGAAAATACGCTTTATACGTTTCTGAATTTGTAAAGCGATTTCCGGAAGTCCAGGAGGCGTATGCCAAAGCTGGACGTGAACTACCAAGTCACCGTGAACGGATTACGGATGCGGTGGAACTGGCTCCAGAAGAATTAGGTACAACGCGAGTTAAAGGTAAGTAAGGCGACTGCGTCACCGCTAGAAAGGCCCGTTATGAAACGTCGTGCATTTTCGATCGTTGAGTTGCTGGTGGTCATTGGAATCCTGGCGATCCTGATATCGCTGCTGCTTCCAGCGGTATCGACCGCGCGACAGCATGCACGAACAGCGCAGTGCGCGAACAATCTGCACCAGATCAACACGGCGTTGAATGATGCGATGGTGAAGGCCGGAGGCGCGCGTCCACCGGCGGAGTCGTGGCCTGGGATATCGATGGCGTCGGTTTCCACACCAGGGATTTATGTTTGTCCCGAAGCCGTTGCTCTCA
>JBBRHH010000059.1:0-16720 GCA_038222915.1 Tepidisphaerales bacterium | reverse complement strand
AACGGTGTTCACTCGAAACGCCTCCTTGCGTATGGGGATGAAGGATCGATACAACCCTCTTCATACACGAAAACGCGGGCGTTTCGAGTCTTTTTCTGCGCTCAACGCGATGACAACTCGGGGGGTTACGCTTGAATAGGGTTTAGGTGCCGCGGATTACGCTGAGGAATTGCATTGGGCATGGTATCAACCATACAGGCATGATATTATTGGGAACACATTAAGTTCCGATCTCCTGGATTATATTACGAGGGACTGTCGGCGACTGGGTACTAGAAGACGGATTGATTTACACCTTTTAAATCATTATCTGCTCGTGCGAGATGTTCAGCTTGAAGACAAATTGGCGATGAGCAGTACAAAAGGTGCCAACAACACGAAGTCTTTAAAGCTTGGCTTAGCGACCGATCAGATGTTGTCCGATACAGACCGCTTGAAACGGTACAGATGCGCGATTGATCTACAAGATTCCAAACGTGGTACATGTCGAATCGAAGCGTTGAATGATATTTTTCGCCTGCTCGATCTGCGGCACGAGATACACGAGAAGGCGGTTACACATAGAGTGGTGCAAGCGGCGAACGCAATGATGTCTCGCTCACTCATGCTCATCGGCGATGTAAAGCCATCCATTCCAGAAATCATTAGACTGGGAGCGGACGACCACGCCCTTGCTGGTGAAGATCAATTCTTGGATCAATTGTTGATGAAGTGTCCTGCTTCCGGCGCAAACGAGAAACTAGCAGGTGCACGCTTAGCTGCGCGGCACCTTCTTCTAAAGCTTTCCGATCGGCGCGTCTATCGCCCATTAATGATTATCCCCGGCGATCGGCTGGCCGCGACGTTTATCGACGGCACTAGCCGCCACACCGACAACGTATCAGAGTGGGAAAATGGACTTCGGCTCTTCGCGGCACTTGTTGATTGTGCCATGTACAGTCCGTTCTTATTGTATGTATCATCATGCGTTGAAGCATTGCTGCGCGGCTCATTTGAACAGGACACTGCACTTTCTGCGTATTCCAAACGAATTGCTGAAGAATCCACTGACAGTGAGGCCGTCTCGGATGCGATGAAAGTCATCCCCGGGCGTGTAATCATATGGACGACCCCGTATAAGCAACTGCACAAAGACCCAGCACTTGTGGTGCAGTTGGGGGCGGCAATAGGCCGAATTGATGAAATGTCCGCTGATTCTCACGGAGGCGATCCGTCGATCCGATTCGCACGACATCAAGTGGCACAATCAATCGCAAATGCAGATAGCAAATACGCCACCCTTTGGAAATTGTATGTCTTCATAAGCGATGGACTCTATTACACGGGGACATACCGACGTATTGCACAGCATCTGAACGATGAATCTGAGGAGACGCGCAGCGCTGATCATAGCAAGCGACTTAGGCAAGCAATCGATCTATTCGTTATGGCGCTTGACGTCGTATGGAAGGATTGGACATACATCTCCGGACAGCGTGAACTAACATCTGAATCCCTTAAGGAACGACTAGAGAAGCCAATGGCTGCGGCACTATTTCAGGCACTAGTAAGTAAATGGATCGCGCAATATGAATTCCATACGCGTCGATCGGAACTAGAGGCGGCTAATGTCCTGTCAGATTCAACTGAAGCAGCACGAGCGCAGTTGGCAAGGTCAGTTATGGTTCTATCTACAGTGGAGATTGACCGGTTCGTTCACGATCAATGTTCCTTCGATGGCAATTGCCGAGATATTCGTTATAAATCTGCGAAGAACATTAGCGCATCAAACTGGGCGAGATTGGCGACCGACGGATCACCAGAAGTACGACGAATTTTGAGCTTTCTAAATTCTCTCGGCTACTCACCCCAACTCGCAGACGGATTCAAGCTGACGACGACCGAGCTAACGGACTTTGTTGAAGGTTACACCAATTCAGCAGATACTCGAAGTAAGTGTGACGACATAACATCGAATTCGCCAACAAGCCACAAGCTGGCTGCGTTAGGCATGTTCTGCCGGAGCAATTTGCCACAATTGGAGACGCCACTAGTTGCAGGATCGGCGGACGTAGCAATCGGGCAGGCTCCTGCGACGATAAATGATTGGCAGCATTATCTGACTGAAAAGGCGAGCAAAATGCCCACTCATGTTCAGGCTAGGTTTAAGACAGAACGTGGTGCAGTGATCGAATGCATTACTAATATCAGTCGGGATCTCTGGCCTGAACTTCACAAAGATATGAATACTCGGTTTCTAAACGAAACGCGGCTCTGCAACAATGGCGTGACAGCCCTACAAATAGTGGATGTTGTGACCCGTTGGGCTCGCCGACACTCCCCGAACGGCGATCAGGCATGATGGCTAAGATACGTCGAAAGTCGACCAAAGACTCGTTGCGAACACTCATGGATCTCATTTCCGAGGAGGCGACACGACTCGGCGCGGCGGCCGGTGATAATCGATGGCCGATTCCTTTGTCACCAGTAGCACGCGAAGCGGGAGTGGCTGCGTTAATATTCGAGCCGTTATTTTCAACCGCTGGCTTGGAGGATTTGGGGAACTCATATGTAATTTGGATTAACGCAGACGCTCAACAAGCGGATGCATTTCCTACTGGCAAAAGAATCCCATTGGACGGAGTAGCCTGGGTAGCTCTTAAGTCACATTTAAGGCTTATAGTAGCTCACGAAATAGCCCATGCTCTCTTTATTAACGAAGCGAGGCGGCAGCAAAGGCCACCGCCCGCCGTAGATGGTGAACTAGAAATGGCGTGTTACGATATCGCACGGCTGATCCTTCTGCCGACACAATTAATGATGTCCATACTAACCGGGAACATCTTTCAACTTGATACAATCGCTGACGCAATTTTAACTGCACAAGTTTCTGCGGATGTCTTCCTTCGTCGCTTGAAGATGTCGGACATGTCCTCGATCGCAGGCAATGGGTCTGGCGTCCTCGCACTCGTGCGAAAGACAGAACGTGGCTTAAGCGTGATCGACAACCACGCATGGGGGACACAGGCGGTAGTTCGCTTCGGAGCGCATTCGAAAGGCGCGACTGACGAGAAAAAGTCGCAGCTTCTCACAATTTGGGGGATAACGGACAAAGGCGGCTTGTGGGAAGAAGCTAAGAGCGAGGTTGAATTGGACATCACCTCGGGAAGTTCGAGTGTTGTTTTGCCGTGCCGAATCTGCGTTCGTCGACTACATAACTCGCCCCAGACCTTTCTCATGTCTATTCATATTCTTGCCCTTCCAAAACGCCTCTTTAGCTAGCCTCGTTCGTCCCCGAGATCGTAGATACAAAATGGGGCTAATGTTTTAACGACCGTGACACCATGTTGCTTGGGCCGAACACAAACGCGTCGACCGAATTGCTCCGACAAAAGTGCATTATATGTTGCGGAGAGGACCGTGAGTTGCTTCTCTCAGCATTCGCAGATGTCGGTTTGATCGTCGGTAGTTCAGCATTTAAGTTTAGATGCTACGAGTTCTGGCATATCCACGACGCGTTGTTGATCCTGACAGGAATCGGAACAGGTTGTCTCGAGCCACTGTTATGGGAGATCTTCTCGGGCGACGTCATAAAGCAGATCATATTGGTTGGAACCGCTGGCCGCATGGAAGGCTCACGGTCATCAGTTGGACAAGCATACCTAGTTTCACAAGCTTGGATTGCTGGCACAGGCTTAGACAATGAAGGATTGTCGCAACCCTTGTTTCCGCATTGGTCCGACTTGGGCCCCTTTGAATCAACCACGTCGGTATCGACCGACTTCTTTTACGGCTTTTCACCCAAATTGAAGGACGGGTCATACCCTCTTTCCTATGGCGGGCTTCGTCGCTACTACGACCAGCACGTCGCAATCAAAACAGATCTCGTGGAAATGGAGGTCGGCCAATTCTACGCCTTTTGCCGGCTATATCCAATGGCTCCGCCTGAGTTTATCGCGGTAAAAGCAGTCTCCAATACAATTGGTCTTGATGACGATCAGGTAGGGAATTCACGTTCCGCATTGACATCAACGTTGAAGATAACGCGGGCTCTACTAAATCTATAAGTCGTTACGATGAGATCATAACTTCATCCGAGGAAATGTCATGAGTGGATCAGGCGTGACGGAAGCTAGCATTGGCCAAGTACTCGATTCTTTAACGGATAAGCGGTGGAACTGCGATGGCCCGTTAGAGATAGAATTGTTATGTTGGCCACCAGACGTGTTCGCAATGGTTGGAACCGTACTTTCCGAATCTGGTGCCTATATAATGGCGGTTGAATCGTTTAGCTGGCCTCCTAAAGGCCTTAGCCGAGACAAGTGGGCAGAACATATTCGAGAACAAGCGCGTGGCGAAGAGAGTGGTGTGGACAATCTTCTCTGTTGGCGAACTTCGAGTGTATCAAATGCTCCCCTACCACGAGTGCGCGATCTTTGGAGAATTATAAAGAGCCACGCGAAGACAAAAATTCGCGCCGTCGTACGGACCCGTGCACTCTGGCAGGCATTGCTCGAGTTATGCGCATTAGCGGACGAGGCATCCTCCGGTGCAGGAGTACCTCCAACAAAGAGCCGGGATGAGGATGCCCTGGAAGAGCGAGATGAATTCCAAATACTTTGTCATACGCTTCTCGACACCTGTTTGGAAAACAACCGACCCGCCTCATTATGTAAGGGTATCGACCCTTACCGGGCCGTGGTGTTGCCTAAACTCCATACGCCAAGTAACGGGATAACGTTTCGGTCGATGACTCACAACCTAGCGCTTGTTCGTGGAGCAGCAGTTCAGGCTCGCTGGCTTGAGAACTCTGATACGGATCTATCCAGCGAAAAGAGGCGCTTTGGCGAACATTTGAATCTGCTGGTGATTCCGTGGCCTCTGCAGATTGATCAACGGCAATTTCGGCCAGTCATGATTGAACGGGTTCGGAAGCTCGCTCCAAGCTGCCGTTTCTTTACCTATGTTCCGCGAAAGACGGATAAGGGATTCGCGAAAAGGATTGCAAAAATGGTGGTTCAGGCGTCAAGTGAAGTTGGGAAAGTAGACGGAATCATATTTCCCGAGCTCGCTTTGAATCCAACGCAGTACAAGCTCGTTCGAGATCAAGTCATGGAACATGTTGGACTACTTGTAAGCGGAATTTCCGAAGCTCCAAAGCTCCGTGGTCACGGTGAAAATTACGTTAATGTATGCACGGTCGTGTCTGGCGTGGATCGGATAGCAACTGAATCGCGCCAAGATAAACATCATCGGTGGTTCTTGGAGGACAGGCAAATTCAGCGCTACGGCCTCGGCGCTGTTCTCGATCCGGGAAAAATTTGGTGGGAGTCAACTTCGGTTAAGCCGCGCGAGATCTCCTTTATCGCTGCCGAATCTTGGCTGACGTTTACGGTGCTAATTTGCGAGGACTTGGCACGGCCAGACCCTGTGGGTGATTTGGTACGTGCGGTTGGACCTAATTTAGTAATTGCACTTTTATTGGACGGACCACAAATCAAAGGACGCTGGGCGGAGCGATCTGCCACGGTGCTTGCAGATGACCCGGGCTGTTCGGTCTTATCGATCACAAGTCTTGGCATGACGGAATTGTCAAGACAGGTGTCTTCGGAAAAGTCGACTCGATCTATTGCAATGTGGAAGGATCCAACTGGGATGCGCGAGATCGAGCTGCCGCCGGGTGCAGAAGCAATTGTCCTTTCGATATCAAATACGTACAAGGAGGAATGGACTGCCGATGGGCGCGGCGACGGCGGCACGACG
This sequence comes from Tepidisphaerales bacterium, assembly GCA_038222915.1. GTDB lineage: Bacteria > Planctomycetota > Phycisphaerae > Tepidisphaerales > Tepidisphaeraceae > JBBRHH01. The sequence goes on along the minus strand of JBBRHH010000059.1, from coordinate 10,978 downwards.
GGATCGTTACGATTGGTTGGGGTTCGGCCTGTTTTTCCAAAAAACCCGCTGGTTCTAAATGAAGGGCAGCAGTTGTCCACTCGATAATTGATTTTTAGTGACGAGATGTTTAAATGACCCCATACAAACGTTCTATCAAGGAGCAAGCATTGGCTCGAAAATTTAGAATCATTGCCGAACAAGAAGCTTCAGCCATATCTTTGCTAAAGGCGTCGAAACGGACTACAGACGTCGAAAAGATTTATACGGGAATTCGGCATCGCTTGAGTCCCATAGCTGGTCGAGTTGCTCGCCGCATCAAGAAGTCGAAATAGCTACGGTGCTCAGCCAATAATGGATGGCAACGAGAACTTGGCAACTATTTGAAACTGAACAAAGCTTCCAAGTAAAGCTTCCACGTCACTTCAACACTTATCGGACATGGCACGCGGGCAACATCGAAGTGACCCGCGCCTACCGGGACTGATTCCTTCAATCGCAACCGATGAGACGCAAGCCACGTCGCAAGCTCCTCGAGGTCGCGCACCGGCAATTGCTCGATCGCCGCCTCGATTTCAGAAAGACTGCCCATGACAAAATCGTAGCATCGCATTAGGTCCAACCTCAAGCCACCCACATTATCCCCGGCCCACCCCGAAACCCCACCGCGCCAACTCCCCGGCCCTTACCCAAAACCACGAGCTAAAAAAACATCCGAAACCCAAACATTTACTTGACACCGCAGCCCGGACCATGATAGCATGATGTTAAGTATGAAGATCGGTTGACGCAAACGATCAAGGAGGGCCATCCAATGCAAAAAATCCTCAACCACCAGCACGGCCAACTCAGCAAACCCCAGCACTCCCCGGCCAAAATTCCAATCCACCCAACAACCCCGCCCGGCCTAACCAAAATCCCCTCTTCTCCGTGTTCTCCGTGCTCTCAGTGGTTCAACTTCTCCCCCCTCCGCCCCAAGTTTCCAGTCTCGAGTTTCCAGTCTCAAGTACCCCGTCGCTTTAGTGTCGAAACTCGGTCAAAAACGGTCGTTTCCATGTCGGTTCAGTACCGTTTGAGGGACGGTACGGGGTCGGTTCCATGTCGCTTTGGGGTCGGTTTTCTGGCCCAAAAAAATTGCCCCGCAAATCATAAACATAGCCCAAACCAACACTTGAATTCCCCACCCACCATTTCAAACAACCCAAACACAATTTTTGCGCACACCGCCACCCCAAAACCCGCCCGTCATTCCACCTTCCACACTCCAAAATCAGGTATCAGCCCCTCTCCCCCTTCATCGCTTCCCGCTCGGTCCCCTCTCCGCGCCTCTGCGCCTCTGCGCGAGAATCAATCTTCTCGCTCCCCCCCGCGCCAAAGTCTCACACCGTCAAAACGACCCAACCCTGGCCATTGGAACTTGGCCCTTCGTTGGCCAACGCACCCCGGCCATTCCCTCTCCCCCCTTCGTCGCTCCGTCGCTTCGTCGCTTCCCTCCTCCCCTCACTGCCTCCTTTCCCCCTGTGTCGGTTGGTGGTCGGTTAGTAGTCGTTTGCTGGTCGGTCACAGGTCGGTTAGTGGTCGATTGGTGGTCGGTTACAGGTCGGTTGGTGGTCGGTTAGTGGTCGGTTTGAAACGACCATTCGCCACCCCCACCATATCCCAACCCCATGCAAAACAATCACTTGCAAAAACCACCACCCCAGAAACCGACATCCAACCCAATTGTGCGCACCCGCGCACACAAAAATCACCCGCCAAAGGTGCCTCAATCCCTTCATCCCTGCATGCCTCAGTACCTCCGCGCCGCGTCTTCCCCTCCGTCACTTCGTCGCTACGTCGCTTCGTCGCTCTCCCTCCCTCCTACCCTCCCATCGCCTCGCGCAGTATCCTCCCCCCACCAATGACCCTCCAGCACGACCTCCAATTCGCCATCGATCTCGCCCGCGGCGCGGGCAAAATCGTTCTCGACCACTACGGCAAAGTCGAACGTCTCACCAAGACCCACGCCGCCGCACAGGCCGAGGCCGTCACCGACGCCGACCGCGCCAGCCAGCGCTTCATCGTCGCCGCCCTGCGCCGCCGATTCCCCACCGACGGCATCATCGGCGAAGAAAGCGAGACAGGCCTCGAAATCACCTTCGACGCCCCCGACCCCAACGGCCGCGTCTGGGTCATCGACCCCATCGACGGCACCAACAACTTCATCAGCCAGTTCGGAAACTTCGCCGTCTGCATCGGCCTCCTCGACAAAGGCCAGCCCATCCTCGGCGTCGTCTTCGACGTCACCCGCGACCAGATGTACGCCGCCGCCGCCGGCCAGGGCGCATGGCTCGACAATCGCCCCCTCCACGTCCTCACCACCCCGCTGAGCGAAAAAACCATCCTCATGCTCACCAGCAATCTGCTCGACAAGGAAGGCAAACTCCCCGGCTTCATCCCCCGCTGGCTGACCCATTCCAACTGGAAAATTCGCATGATCGGATCGGCCGCCCTCGAAGCGGTCCAGGTCGGCGCGGGCATCGCCCACGGCGCAGTCACCATGAACGGAAAACTCTGGGACATCGCCGCCCCCGCCGCCATTGTCCTAGAGGCCGGCGGCCTGATGTGCGATCTGCAAGGGCAGGAAATCTTCCCCTTCAACCTCGCCAGATACCAGGGCGCAAAAGTCCCCTTCCTCGCCGCCGCCCCCGCCGCCCAGCGCGGCTTCCTCGACGACATGGCCCGCTATTGGTAAATCAAGGGAGGCGCTCATGAGTCCGCGCAACCTGCGTCGCCAGCGTCAGCCTGTATCCGGTATCCACACCAAGAGGCCGGGACACTTTCACAAAATAAGTCCCATCGCGAAGCAGCTTCTTGATCACATCCGTCGAATGTACCCCCCGGCTCGCGACCCCCAGCAGTTGATGGCGATCATCATACAACTGGATATTCGCATCGGCCGTCAGCCCATCCAAAGTGATCGTCGTCACCGCCTTGCTCGAAAGATCAAAGCGATAGACGTCGGCCGGATCGTCATGCCCCACAAAGTCACTCACGCTCTGCGTCGAGCCCAGCACCCCGAGCAGCTTGGCCGAAGAAAAAAAGTTCCCCGCCCCATCCAAAGTCGTCCCCTGATACCGGCTGATCAGCAGCCGGTTCCGCGAAGCCCCCACCGCAACGATGTCATCGTTGGGCGTAAGCCCAATAGCAAACGGCTGCCCAACAGTCTTCGCAACGCCGCTTTCGCCAAAAGTCACATCCGCGCTTCCATCCGCATTGAACCGCCCGAGATTCCCCGTCCCCAGACACAGCAGTTTCCCATCCGGCTCCTCAATCACCTGCAAGCTATTAAAGTGCGCGGCGGCCGAGTCATTAAACGCCAGATCCGCCACGCCCTTCCGCGTAAACCGCAGCAGCGTTCCCTGACTGTCCACAATCAATCCGCCGTTGTGCTGCACCAATATCGAATCGGCCTCACTGTTGGTCGACACATCCCCCACCACGCGCCCGCCGGTTCCAAATCCACCGTCCAGACTTCCATCCGTATTCAGCCGAACAATGGCCAGGTGCGGATGCCCGGAATTGTCCGGATCGGTATATCCCGCAGCCACAATCTTTCCATCCGCCTGAATCGCCCCGCACAGCGCCGAGGCATGCTCGTGCACACTGGTCGTAAAATGAAACGCGGTCGCGCCGATCTGCGCAAAGCTGGTATCGATGTTCGCGTGAGCATCATAGCGCGACACCGCAAATCCAAAATCAGGCGCAAGCGTGCTGTCATCCAGCACATGCCCCACAAAAATCAGCTTCCCATCCGCCTGCCGCAAAAGCGCACTGTAATATCCATTCTGCCCAAACCGGTCGGCCACCGCATCGCCATGGTTGCCGAATCGAATGTCGATATTCCCATGCAGATCAAACCGCACCGTCCCGCCATAGCGGTTCACGGCCGAGTCCACATCGCCGCCCAGAATCACCTTCCCATCCGGCTGCGTCACCAGGCTCACCGGCGTCGAATGAACCGGCCCGCCGTCTGCCGACACATTCAGGTTGTATTCAAAATCACTCGTCGTCGATCCCCGATCGCCAAACGTCGCGTCGAGATGCCCGTCCGCCTTCAGCCGCGTCAGAATAAATTTGGCCGTGTTCTGATCCCCAATCCGCCCGGCCACCAGCATCGTCCCATCGTGCTGAACGTTCAGAATAAAGGGCGAAGACCCGGCCGGCAGCGGCGTCGAAGTCTGGCCCCCGCGCCCGAACGTCGTATCAATTTGCCCGGCGCTGAAAAGCCGGCGCGTTTCAAGTTCTTCCATGCACGTCTTCATATCAGATCCAGCGTAGGAGGCCGGGGCCTCCTGCGTCAACGTGCGGCAATTTGTGCCTCGCGCCTCCGGTCACGCTCTCCTCTTGGCCGATGTGTTCAACACGAGTATAGTATCTCAACCTTGCCGGTGGGGAGCGAAAAATGGTCCTTCAAATCCTCCGCGCACTCTTCGTCCTCCTCATGGCGGCGGTGGGCTACTACTTCGTAGACAGCCCGGGCAGACCCTTCGGCGACTACACCTGGCTCGCCATGTCGGTCTCCCTCACCGTCGGCGTTCTCCTCGTCTGCATCGATATCCTTTCCCCCCGGAAAAAACTACTGGTCTTTTCCGGCACCGCCCTGGGCATCCTCGTCGGCCTCTTCTTCGCCTGGGTCCTCAGCTTCGTCGTCCAGCTCCTCGTCGACCAATACCTCCCCCGCCTCGACACCGCCGCCAACAACTACCAGGTCCTCAAGCAGCACCGCGACTCGGTCATCCAGTTCGCCGATCTCCTCGTCGGCATGGCCTGCTGCTACCTCGCCATCAGCTTCATCATGCAGACCAAAGACGACTTCCGCTTCGTCATCCCCTACGTCGAATTCAAGCGCGAAACCCGCGGCCCCCGCCCGCTCCTCGTCGACACCTCCGTCGTCATCGACGGCCGGATTCTGGATATCGCCGAAACCGGCATCCTCGAAAGCCGCCTGGTCATCCCGCGCTTCGTCCTGCAGGAACTGCAGACCCTCGCCGACCTCCCCGATAAACTCAAACGCGCCCGAGGCCGTCGCGGCCTCGACGTCCTCAACAAGCTGCAGGAAAACAAAAAGATCGAAGTCATCATTTCCGACTACGCTCTGCGCGATGATTCCAAATCCACCGAGGTCGATCACAAACTGCTCGTCCTCGCCAAGGAACTCAACGGCCGAATCCTCACCAACGACATCAACCTCAGCAAAGTCGCCCAGGTCCAGAATGTCGACGTCATCAACATCAACGACCTCGCTACCTCCCTCCGCCCCATCGTCCTCCCCGGCGAGCGCATGCACGTCCGCCTCCAGAAGCCCGGCGAAGATGCGTCACAAGGCGTCGGCTACCTCGAAGACGGCACCATGGTCGTGGTCGATCAAGGCCGCCCCCACCTCGACGAAGAAGTCGAGTTCATAGTAAACAACGTACTCCAAACCTCAGCAGGCCGAATGATCTTCGGCCGAATGCCCGACGCCCAGCCGCCACAAGAACGCAAACGACCAAAAGTAAACACCTGACCCCCAAGCCATGCTCGCAGTAGTCCTCCCAGCCGCTGGCCGCTCCCTCCGCTTCGGCGGGAACAAACTGCTGGCGATTCTCCACGGCAAACCCGTCATCACCCGCGCGGTCGAAGCCTTCCTATCCCGCACCGACGTCGTCACGGTCATGGTCGCCACCAACGACCAGCAGCTTCTCCAGGACCTCCTCCCCAAAGATCCGCGCATCCAGTTCTGCCCCGGCGGCGAACACCGCGCCCACACCGTACAAATCGCTCTGGCCGCCTTGGCCCCCAACATCGAATGGGTAGCCATCCACGACGCCGCCCGGCCTCTGGTTTCCCAATCGATCATCGACCGCACCCTAATCGCCGCCCACAAACACGGCGCGGCCGTCCCCGCCCTCCCCGTCCATCTCACCATCAAACAAGCGTCCGGCCCCCTCCCCGCCCCCGTCGATCGCACCATCCCGCGCCAAACCCTCTGGGCCATGCAAACCCCGCAAATCATCCGTCGCCTTCACCTCGAAAACGCCTACGCCAACTGCCCCCTCTCCCTCGACCAGATCACCGACGACTGCCAGCTCATAGAACTCGCCGGCGGCCAACCGTGGCTAGTCGCGGGAGAAGAACAAAATCTAAAGATCACCACCCCGCTCGATCTCAAGCTGGCAGAGCTCTACTTGAGCGCAGGTATAAACGTCATCGATTCATAATCGAATCAATTCAAGAAAGGATCAACGAATAAATCCGCGGGTCTTACCGCATAACAGGCTTCACCGGCGCAGGCGCGGCATGAGCCCCATGGCCCATCGCTTCCTGAATGCGGCCGCCCCGCGCATCTCCGCCCTGCAGCTTGGCCAGATGGCGTTTGAATTCGCCAAGACTGGTAGTTCCCTTATGAAGCAGAACTTCCAAAAGCGCGTTGATCTCCATCTGCTGGCGATCCAGCGCCGCCCCAAACTGCTGATGCAGCGCCCGAAGCGCCCGGCGTGTTTCAGGATCAGAAATAGTAGCAACGTCCAGCGGCGGCAAGTGCGAGTGCGTGTCCGACATGTGCTGACTCCTCACGAGAAAGATATGACCCCCGCGATGAGGGCATTATGCCACGCTGACGCCGCCACCGCAAAGAAAAACACCGTTCCGGCTAATTCTTCAGTCTCCGACAAATCCCGCAAAGCATGTCACTTCTTCATCCACCCACATCCGACCGCTGACGCGCCAACACCACAATCGCCCCCACCGTAAACAGCGCCGCAGCCACCAACCCCACCCCCACCCACAAATGCGAAACCGCCCAAACCCGATCAAACAAAAAGTGCGGCGTAGTCTCCACCAAGCCCACCCGCCGAAGCTGCCGCCCGACAAGAACCAGCATCGGCACCCCCATCGTGAGCACCACCAGCGAAACCAGCCGCCACCCCCGCCCCCGCGTCGCCAGCCCAAGCCCCACCAAAACCAATATCGGCCAAGGCCCCATCCCCGGCACCCCAAGACAAAAATTCAGCAACATCCAAAACGATCCCACCGCGCCAGCACCCAAAATCCCAACCACAACAAACCAAGGCGGCACCGCCTCAAGCACATTCAAACCCGCCCGCCGGCCATCCCGCCAGAGCAGCACCACAAGTCCAATCCACAGCACACCGAGCAGCCAAACGTGCGGCATCCCAAGCACTCCAAACCGCGACTCTCGACATTCGTAGCCGACTTTGTGCCAAAGCCGGCAACAATCATCGCTACCCCACGTGACGATTGACCTTCCATCAGCGCCAATGTCGACAAGTCGGGTCACCGCTGATTCGTCATTAAATATCGCACTAGGCTTGGTGGAAGGGGCATTGTAAATGGCCATCGTGTGCCAACCCTCACCAGGCGCAAAAAGACGATGGCTGTTCGGAAAAAATTTCACGGCTCGATAGAAACTTCCTCTCACAGTCGCATCACCCGACACAACCTGTCCCGATCTGGTATTCCGAAATTGAACACTCCCGAAGTTTTCGACGTGGTGAATCAACTCAGCATACATCAATCCATCCGACGATAGATCCCGCGAGTGGTATCCAGTCGTGTCCGAGATTTCTTCTTCATCTGTGATTTCAAGCGGACCGGCCATCAACTCCCGAAGCACCAAGCCATGGCTCACAGCCAGCGACTTGCCACCATCTACGTGTCGTGGACCACCAATGTACGGATATGTCACAGGCAGCATCCTCACACGATGGGTGCTCGTTTCCATGAGCCCCACGAGCCCTACTTCTGCCCGATCAACCTGTTCATCGTAAAACATGACATGAAACATGCCATAGACGAATCTTCCATCGCTACTGAAGTCAATAGGTTTGAATGGGATCTGCGTGCAGCGGTCCATGACATCAGGCTTGGAGACGTCGAGAAGATCGTAGAGCACCCTGCTTCCATAGCCACTCAGGATGATTTTCCCAGTCCATGAGATGCGATCGATATCCCCCGCCGGAATTGGAACTTCTTTCGTGACAGTGCCCGTTTCCAATTCGTACCAACGTGCCAACCCTCGATCCCATGACACCACGAAAAGTTGCCGGCCATCAGGAGAAAGGTCCATCCGATCGAATGACCTCTCAATCGAACGCACGAGCCGGTAATTCACGGTATCCCATATCTGAATTCCCGGTTCCCCGTCCTCCGTGATCAGCCGCCCCGGACATCGTAACGACAGGCTCCTATGCCCCACACCCTGAATCTTCAGCCCGAGCGCCCACGGCTCATGCCGAAAATGCATCCACACCGACACGCCAACCAGCAGAAGAAGAACTACAGCAGATGTTCGCGAAGGCCGAAAAAACCAAGGCCCCCAACCCCGCGTGCCACCAAGAGCATCGCGATACTCCAACACTGAGATTACTCGAACAGGCCCTTGAGACATGCCACCGTCCATTATATCTGATCGCCCTCAACCCACATCCGACCGCTGACGCGCCAACACCACAATCGACCCCGCCACAAACAAACCGCCAACCGCAATCGCCAACCCAACCCACAAATGCGAAACCGGCCAAACCCGATCAAAAAAGAAGTGCGGCGTCGTTGTCCGCAAGCCCACCCGACGCAACTCCTGGAACACATAGAGCAACATCGGCAACGACAAAGCTAAAATTGCCAGAGTCACGGTCCGCCATCCGCGCCCGCGCGTAGCCAGCCCAACCCCGGCCACAAGAAACGGAGGCCAAGGGTTCATCCAGGGCAATGCAAGACAGAAATTGAGCAGCATCACAAACGATCCCATTGCGCCGGCAGCCAAAAGGCCGCCAACCACAAACGCAGGCGGTGCGAGTTCAATAACATTCACGTCCACCCGCCGCGCATCCCGCCAGAGCGACCCCGCAAGACCAACACACAGCACACCCAACAACCAGCAGTGCGGCATCCCCAATACCCCAAATCGCGACTCCCGGCACTCCCAACCAACCTTGCGCCAAAGACGGAAATAGTCGTCCACACCCACTCCGCTGGTGGCAATCAACTTTCCATCCGCTGAGATATCGAGCGAACAGTTGCTCGCCGCTTCTTCATGAAACAATGCGACAGGTCGATTCGATGGCGGATCATAGACTCCCATCGTCCGCCAGCCCGCGGCAGGCGCAAACAGACGATGGCTGCCAGGGAAAAATTGAAGTTGGCGATAAATGATCCCGTTCACCGGTGCTTTTCCGAATACCAACGCGTGATCACGCGTCTTCCGCACTTCCAGAAAACCACGGTTAGTTCCATCGTTGATCAGGTATGCGTACATCTCCCCGTCCGCTGAAACGGAGGACTTCTGTGGAACCAAACCGGGAGGTATATACTCGTCGGTGAATTCTATCGCGCCCTGCATTGCGTCCCTGAGCATCAAACCGCGCGCGATATACAGCGAAATGCCATTGTCGAAGATCGTTGGATGATACGAGTCCCGATACACGACAGGCAGCAACCTGAGCTTATGGCTCGAGACTTCCATGATCGCATTAAAATGTGCTGGGGGTTCGTCACCGCTGGCACCAAATCCGGTGTCCATCTCACCCAGAACAAACTTCCCATCCAGGCTGAAACTCCGCGCGGAAATCGGGATCGACGCCAGATGACCGATGGTGTACCACGCCGAACCGTCGCGAACATCCAAAAGAACCTCGGCGCCGAAATCTTGCAGGATGATTTTTCCCGTCCATGAAATGCAAATGACCTTGCCATCCGGGATTGCCATTACCGGCGCTGTTAGGCGACCGGTTTTTGGATCGTAGAAGCGCACCTCTCGCCGCCCTTCGGAAACCACAAAGAGAGAGGTTCCATCAGGAGAAAGATCCATTAAACCGAACGAGCTTTCAATGGACATGAGGTACTGGCAGGTTGAAGTGTCCCAGATCCGAATCCCCAACTCCCAATCGTTGGTGATCAACCGCCCCGGACATCGCAACGACACATCCCCGCTCCCCGCCACCTTCAATCCTATTAACCACGGCTCATGCCGAAAATGAACCCAAATCGCCACCCCAACCAAAAGAAGAAAAACCCAACCGGATGTTCGTGAAGGCCGAAAAAACCAAGGCCCCCACCCGCGCCCTCCCCTCACGCCGTCCCGATACTCCAGCACCGGCATCACAGGAACAGGTTCCATAGACACACGGCGTCAATCCCAGAGGATTGATCGCCCCCAAATCCGCTCTACTGCTCAACTGATCTTCTTCTCAACGGCTCTTCCTCACGGATAACTCGCCACCTGCGAAGCAATGCTGATAAACCGCATCCGAGTCTCGTACAGCACCGTATCCAGACTCTTCAATTCCTCGTCCGTCAGATTCCCCTTGGTCTTCTCCTCCAGCACATTCAGCGAATCAATATTGTGCTTGGCCATATCCAGATTCAGCATCGGCTCGGCCCCGCGCGTCGAAAGATCGCCCAGATAATAAAATACCTGCGTGGCAATCGACTGCACCAGCGCATCAAACGTAGCCCCCGGCGTCGCGTTCCCATCCTTCGCAGGCGCTTTCCCTGCCGCCGCAATTGCCGCCCCACCCGAAGCCGGTGCGGCCGCTGCCGGAGCCGCCGGCGCTTTCCGCTGGGCCTCCTGCTCCGCCAACCGCTTCTTCTCCTCCTGCGCTTCCTTCTTCCAATCCGAATCAATATGCAGTTCCGCCATAAACCAGCTCCTTAAATCGCTGCGCTACGATAGACGCACCACGGCCAACCACGCAAGCGCAACTTAAACCCGCCCGCGCGGCCAGGCGCACCGAATTTGCTCCGGGATCGAGGCCACGAAACAATCGAGGATTGGAAATAAATACGCGGAGCTTCGGCAACGAAACGCAGCCGCCCCGGCGCAACCGCCTCCGACTTCACCGTCTCCATCAACTGGGGCGACCAGCAGACCACCACCGGCCAGGCCGTCGCCTCCGGCGCAAACTTCAAGATCCTCGGCACCCACACCTTCGCCAACCCGGGAACGTTTAATGTCGTG
>JBBRHH010000058.1:0-16747 GCA_038222915.1 Tepidisphaerales bacterium | reverse complement strand
ATTGGAGAGCATGTCCGACGCCTTTTGCGCGCTGGATACAACATGGCACGTTGTTTATGTGAATGCTGAGGCGGAGAAGGTCACCCGACGCTCGCGGACGGAGTTGCTTGGCAGGCTCTTCTGGGAAGTTTTCCCGGAAGTCACTCAAACCTCGTTTTATCTCGAGCATCATTTTAAGACGACCCACGGAATTAACGTTCGCATGGAAGTCTATTGCCCCATGCTCGACGCATGGCTCGAAGCCCATACCTTGTCTTCACCGGTGGGGCTGGCGATTTTCTTCCGCGATATCACCGCGCAGCGCAAGTCGACCGCCGACCTGAAGCGGCTTGGCGAGGAACTTTTCTTTGAGCAGGCTTACGTTGACAACCTCCTGCGCCACATTCCCGCTGGGGTGATGATATGCGAAGCTCCAGGCGGGCGAATTCTTTACGAGAACGATCGGATCGAGAAGAATTTTGGCCACTGCATCGTTCCACCCAACAGCATTGAGGAATATGCCAAGTGGGAAGGCTTTCATTCCGACAATCGCCGTTACGAGCCGCACGAATGGCCGTTGGCCAGATCGATCACGACGGGCGAAGTGGTCAGCGGCGAAGAGATCAAGATCAAGCGCGCCGATGGCAAGCGGCTGACCCTTCTGGTGGCGTCGGCGCCGATTCGCAACCGGGCCGGCGAGATCCTTGCGGGGATGGTCATCGACCACGACATCACCGAGCGTAAGCAATCGGCCGAGGACCTCCAGAATCTGGTTTGCTCGGAGCAGGAAGCGCGAAAAAATGCCGAGGCGGCGAACAAAGCCAAAGACGAGTTTATCGCCGTTCTTTCGCATGAGCTTCGCACTCCGCTCACGCCGGTGGTGATGACCCTGGCGGCGATGGAGATGGACATGGGGCTTCCGCAGGAAGTGCGCAACAACGTAACGATGATTCGCCGGAATGTGGAACTGGAGATGAAGCTGATTGACGATCTCCTGGACGTGACCCGAATCACCAATGGCAAGTTGCGGGTCGAGATGAGGCCAATCGATATTCACGGTCTTTTGAACAGCGTGCTTGAAATGCTGCGCAGTGACCGAAACACCAAGGGCCTGAAATTGACGCTCAAATTCGAGGCCGGGCAGACGGTCGTATCCGGCGACGCCGCCCGGCTGCACCAGGTGTTTTGGAACCTGCTGAAAAATGCCGTTAAGTTCACTCCCGAGGGAGGCCTTCTTCGGATCCATACTTACAACCCCCGCCCCAACGTGGTGGCCATTGATATCTTCGACAGTGGGGAGGGAATCGACCTTGAGGCGCTGCCGCGCATTTTTGCCGCGTTTGAGCAGGCGGATCGCGGTGTGATGCAGAAATTCGGAGGCCTGGGCCTCGGGCTCACCATCACCAAGGCGATCATGGATCTGCATGGCGGCCACATACGGGCCGCAAGCGACGGCAGGGGAAAGGGATCGTGCTTTACCGTCGAATTCCCGGCGATCGATGACGTCGAAACACGCGAGGACCGCGTCACGGGAACGTTGCTGGGGAAGAACGCCGCGCAGGCGGCCCGAATCCTCCTGGTGGATGACCATCGGGATACCTTGCGCGTGCTTCGCAGTCTGCTGGAATCGCTGGGGTACCACGTCGCCACCGCGACGACCGTCATGTCGGCGCTGAGCTACGCCACGAGCAATCCGATTGACGTGCTGGTGAGTGACATCGGACTGCCGGATGCGAGCGGCCTTGATTTGATGCGGCAACTCAAAGCCATTCAAAACGTGCCCGGGGTTGCGGTGAGCGGTTACGGCCTGGAGGCGGACGTGCAAAACAGCTATGGCGCCGGCTTTTTCGCGCATCTCACCAAGCCCATCAACCTTCACATCCTCCACGAAACGATTCAGCGGGCGGTGCGGAGCGAATCCGTGTTCGCGAGCGTCGACTGAGTCGAATTAGCGAAAGTTTGACCGATCCATTTTAAATTCACCTTAGGAATTCGGATGTCCAATTTAGATTCCCTTAACTCGCCGCGCGGAGCCTGCTACAGCATTCGCGAGCAATTGCTACTGCTGGACAATGAACTCCGCGTGGAGGCCGCAAGCTGCGCCTATTTCGAGGGGTTTAATGTTACGTCGGAACAGACGCTGCATCGCAGGCTTCACCACATTGGAAAGGGTCAATGGAATATCCCGGCCCTGCTCGAGCGCCTCAAAGAGTTGCCCCTCGGGGATGGATCATTCGCCGATTTCGATGTGGAAGGTGATTTTCCAGGACTTGGGCGTCGGAACATGCTGTTGGGCGCCCGCCGTATTCCAGGCGGCGGCGCCGAACCTGGCGCGATTTTGCTGGGGATTGAGGACGTTACCGACCGGCGGCGGATGAGGGTCGAACTTGTCGAGCAGCGCGCGTGGTTTGAAACCACGCTGACCAGCATCAGCGATGCGGTCATCGTGACCAACACCAAGGCGCGGATCAACTACATGAATCCCACCGCCCAGCTGCTTACCGGCTGGACGCAGGAGCAGGCGCTTGGGGCTCCGCTGGCAGAGGTTTTCAATATTGTTGATGAGAAGCTGCGCCAGCCGGTTGAGAGTCCCGTGGACAAGGCGATCCGGGAAGGAGCCATTGTGGGGCTTGCCAACCACACCGTGCTGATCGCCAGGGACGGCAGCCATATGCTGATCGATGACAGCGCCGCACCCATTCGCGATAAGGCCGGGGGGCTGATCGGTGTCGTGATGGTCTTTCACAACGTCACCCACGAGCGGCGCGCCAAGCATCAGTTGGAGATATCGGAGGTCCGCTATCGCCGGCTGTTCGAGACGGCGCACGATGGCATTCTCATCCTCGACGCCCAGAGCGCCCAGGTGCTGGACGTCAATAAGTTTTTGCAACATCTGCTGGGATATCCCGCCAGTTTTTTCATGGGGAAAGAATTGTGGGAGATTGGAATCTTTGAAGATGCCGAGCGCTGCAAGGCGGTGGTCGCCGAACTGCAGCGGACCGGCAGCATCCGATACGAGAACCTTCCGCTTCAGGACCAGGCGGGCAGGCAAATTCCGGTGGAGTTTGTCAGCAACGTGTACCGTGAGGGCGATCACAACGTCATTCAGTGCAACATTCGGGACATCACGGAGCGCAAAATCGCCGGGGATGAGATACGCCGGATGAAGGACGCGGCTGAGGATGCCAACCGCGCCAAGAGTGAATTTCTCGCGAACATGAGCCACGAAATTCGAACGCCCATGACCGCCATTCTGGGTTTCTCCGACATGATGTTGCAGCCTCACCAGGATCCAATTGATCGCGCTGACTGCGTTCAGACGGTGCGCCGCAACGCGCTGCACCTTTTGGAACTGATCAATGACATTCTCGACCTTTCCAAGATCGAGGCCGGGAAAATGGCCGTCGAGCGCATCAGTTGCGACGTGGCCTTGCTGTTGTCGGACCTGATTTCCCTTATGCGCCCCAGAGCCTTGGAAAAGCGCCTCGCCTTCAATGTCCGCTTCGACAGCCCGATGCCGCATTGCATCAAAACCGACCCTACCCGGCTGCGTCAGATCCTGGTCAACCTGGTTGGCAACGCGCTCAAGTTCACCACGGCGGGCAGCATTGAGCTTCGCATCAGCGTTGAAGGAGAAGGCGCGGGCAACATTCTGTGCGTAGAGGTGATCGACAGCGGAATCGGCATCGCGCCCGAGAATTTTGATCGATTGTTCCAGCCATTCATCCAGGGCGAAGAATCGACAACCCGCAAGTTTGGCGGCACCGGGTTGGGACTTACCATCAGCCAACAACTCGCGAAACTCCTCGGCGGAGATATTCAGGTCACGTCCGAACTGGGCGTTGGAAGCACATTTACGCTGCGCATCGATGGAGGCTCGTTCGCCGGTGCGGAAACACTGACCAATCTGAACGACAAGATGTTGACCAGGTGCGCGCCGATGGACAAGTGGCGGGACATCCCCATCAAGGGCCGCATCCTGCTTGTCGAGGACGGAATCGACAATCAGCGCCTCCTTTCGGCCCATCTGCGCAACTCAGGCGCGGACGTCGTCATTGCCGAAAACGGGCAGGTGGCCGTCGATCTGATGGCGACCAATCCGTTTGACCTGGTTCTGATGGACATGCAGATGCCGGTCATGGACGGATATACCGCAACGGCGGAGCTGCGACGGCGCGGGTTCACCATGCCGGTCATCGCGCTGACCGCCTACGCGATGGAAGAGGACAGGAAAAAGTGCATGGCCAGCGGCTGCACGGATTATCTCAGCAAGCCCATCAACAGGGATCTCCTGCTTAACACCGTGAGCCGATGCATGGCCGAGGCGCCACAATCGAAGAGGCGAGAATCCAGCAGCGCCTCCTGGGAACCGTCCGGCGGCAGGGCTCCCGGGTCGATTGACGCCCCTCGCGTGACGCAAGCAGGCGACAGCATTAAGAGCAACTTGAGCGGCCGTTCCACCATGAAGGATCTCATCGCGGAATTTGTCGAGGGGTTGCCTGTCCGCGTGGCCGCCCTGATTGATTCTCTGCGGAGCAATGATTTCACGGCGCTGCAGCGGGTGCTACATCAGCTTCGGGGCGCTGGCGGCGGCTTTGGGTTTGACCCGGTCACTGAGCCGGCGGGCACGGCCGAACAAGCGATCATTGATTCCGGCGGCCTTCAGGTCATTACGGACAATGTGAACCGGCTTATCCACACCATTCGTCAGATCGAAGGGTATGACCAGAGCAAAGAACAACCCACGCTAGCTGCAAGCACGTAGGCAGTGCGCACTTCTGTTCACTCCGCCGCCACTTTATAGAGGTGTACCGCATACCCCTTCAACGAATCCACAAACTTCCCGCCCTCCGCGGAAATCGTCCGATCCTCATCAATCACTTCCACCTTCGCGCCGCCCTTCAGTGAAGGCACGGCAAACGTCGCCGTCGTCTCCCCATCGCGCATGCCGGCCGCGAAGATATAGGCAGATCCCCCGTGTTTCTTGCACAAGATCGACAGCGGCACATCCTTGTTCGAAGAATCCACCCGCGCCAGATCGCTCACTGTCGGCGAATTGATCACCGCCGCCAGCGAAGTGATCCGCTTGTTGATTTGTCCCACCGCCTCGGCCATCTCCTTGTCCGCCAGCAGCCCGGCCTCGATAAACTTCGGCTTAAACTCATGCGAAAAATAAACCACCCCGCGCGATCCCGCGATGATCGACATCCACACTTCGCTCTTCACCTGGGCCGGCGTCGGCTTCACCTTCTCGTTGCCGATGTGCGTGCACTCGATGCAGTTCCAGACCACCTTCTCATCCTTCGACCACTCGCGCAGCCGCGACACGCCTTTGGGCACAAACCACAAATTCCCCGCGACGGCCGGCGCATCATGCGTGGCCGGGTAGATATCGAAAGAGACGATGTCAGATCCCGCAATGTATTTGGGATAATCCTCCGGCTTGTTGCGCCGCACCCCGCGTCCAATGTAATCATCAAACGCCACGCCCTGGCCGAGATTAAGAATCACCGGCCGGGTCGGGTCGGCTTTTTTCAATTTCGCATACTCCGCCACCACCGCCTCGGTGCTCACCGGCGGCCCATACCCCTTCCCGCCGCCAAGCTCCTGCGCATTGTCCGGCTCATCCCCATGCATCCAGCCGACGATGATCTTCCGATCCCTAAACGCCAGATCCTGCTCACAGATCACCGGCATGGAAAACTTCTCCAGGTCGGCAAGCTGCCCGGCAGTCGGCCCTTTCCAAAGCCCGATGTAAAGGTTGATCCCAATCGCCTTGTACTTCGGAGCATTCCGCGGTTCCTGCAGCCAGACCGCAATAGGAAAATAATCCGCCGAAACCGGCACGCCGGATTTGGAGAGCGCATACGGCGCGGCCGCCGGCTTTGGAAGATCATCGACGACGTTTGCGCTCTTCACCGTCGTAGACAGAAACATCAACATCAAGATTGCGCATCGGATCCACATAGACATGTTCCTCACCTTTCCAATTCCGCATACACCCACGAAGTGCTGGATCGCATCGTTTACAACATCCTATCCGATAGACTAACTCTTCGCGTAATCGCAACTAAGAACTAGGAACCAGGAACTTGCCCGAATGGACATCCTCTCCCACAACCGAGCCGCCTGGAACAAACGCGTCGTCGACCAAAACCGCTGGACTGTCCCCGCCTCCCTCGAGCTCATCGCCCGCGCCCGCAATGGCGACGTCGAAATTGTCCTCACCCCCGCCAAGCCCGTCCCCCTCTCCTGGTTCCCACCACTCAACGGTGCCGCCACCCTTTGCCTCGCCTCAGGCGGCGGCCAGCAGGCCCCCATCCTCGCCGCCGCCGGCGCTCTCGTCACCGTCTTCGACAATTCCCCCAAACAGCTCGCCCAGGACCGCCTCGTCGCCGATCGCGAAAACCTCCAGCTCCAAACCGTCGAAGGCGACATGGCCGATCTCTCCGTCTTCCCCAGCGCCACCTTCGATCTCATCGTCCACCCCTGCTCCAACTGTTTCGTCCCAAACATCCGCCCCGTCTGGCAGGAATGCGCCCGCGTCCTCCGCCCCGGCTGCCTGCTCCTCGCCGGCTTCTGCAACCCCGTCCGCTGGATCTTCGACGACGAACGCGCCCAAAACGGCAGCCTCGAAGTCCGCCACAAAATCCCCTATTCCGATCTCACCAGCCTCGATGAAGCCGCACGACAGAAAATCATCACGGAAGAAATGCGCCCCCTCGAATTTGGCCACTCCCTCTCCGACCAAATCGCCGGCCAACTCGAAGCCGGATTGCTCCTGACCGCCCTCTACGAAGACAAATTCGAAGAATCCACCGACCCGATCTCCCGCTACCTCGACACCTTCATTGCAACCAGAGCGATCAAGCCTGAGAAGTAAAACTACTTAATCTTCCCAAGCTCCGCCGCCCCCGGCTTCTCGCCGGTCACCATGTACCCCATGGCGTTTCCAAAACCCCACCGCCCGTTGATCTTCTGCATGCTCACCGTCTCAAAGCTCCCCTTCCACTCCGACCACTTCGCCGGCCCAAACGCGTTCGGATCGCCATAGATCCGCGCCGGCGTCTGCGAAAACGTGGCCGTCCCCCGGTACTGAATCCCGTTCAACTTGTCCGACTCCGAAAGCGGCCCGGCCTCCACCTCAAACTTCAGCTCCTTCATCTCTCGATAGAAACTGTCCGGCCCTGCCCGTTTCCCAGTCGCCAGATAAGTTTGGGACGGATACATGCTCACCCATCCCTCAGGCGCCCGCACCCACCGCTGGGCCAGTTCCTCGGCAAGCGCCTTCACGGCTTGGGCGTCGCCCTTGCCGGAGATCACCGTCGGATCGTTCGCCGCCGCCGACGATCCGCCAGCGCCGTCCGAGTCCTTCCTGGAACATCCGCCCAGAATGGCCGCCAGCAACAGCGCGCACGCCACAGCACAACGCAAGTGTTTCATAGCCCATCCCGTCCAGAACCATGGATTATTTTGAAGCATCGCGATGGGTCGCCATTATAGCCTTCTGTTCTCACGAACGTGTGTCAGCACAACTTTAAAATCAGTAAATTTTCAGCATTTGGCGCTGCCGCATTTTATCGGGTCTTCCGCATCATATTCATTCAAAACGACCCTCATGCCGCGAGCGTTCAACACCGACGATTAATTTGAAATGGAGATTGGAAGGAGTTCACCATGTCAGACCTGCCGCTAATCGCCATCGTGGATGACGACGAAATCGCGCAGACATTCACGGAGGAAACGCTGCGCAATCACGGTGTCGCCACGGCCTGCTTTTCGAGCGGTCCGGAGTTTCTGGCTGCGTTGGACAGTTTGCCGGATCTGCGGTTGATTCTGCTGGACATGCAGATGCCTGGTATGAGCGGCCATGAGCTGCAATGCCACCTGGAGGAAATGGGGGTTCGAATTCCAATCGTCTTTCTCTCCGGGACATTGGATGTGACCCTTGCCTTCTCCATGTTTCGCCATGGAGCGGCCGAGGTGCTCTGCAAGCCTCCGGATACCACCAGGCTGCTGAGAATCGTCGACGATATCCTGGCCGCTGCTCCAGCGTCACGTTAAGCCGCTCCCGCCCCACGATTGCCGAAACTTCAAACTTGCGATTGCCCGTGCCCCAACTATAGGAACCCTCATGGGACCAAGGCCGTTTCCGCACCCCATCCCAGGAGCCCTCATTCGCCGATAACCCCGCACGCAATGTGCAGTACCCTGCACATTGCGTGCGGGGCTTCAAGTACTCCACGAACCCTCATCCACCCAGGGCTTCCCCTCACCCCACGAACCCTCACCCTCCACATTAGGTTTCAGCCTCTCGAACGCGGCAACGAACTCCAGAACCCGGCCATCAAAACCCGCCTTCGTGAGTACTAACAGCATGTCCAATTTCACCGCGCGCCATCTTCTCGCGTCCACCTTCCTGGCTTTCCTTGCCGCCACGGCCAACGCCCACGACCGCATCCTCACCATCGGCGGCGGCAACTCCGCCTCCAACAGTCAGACCTCCCTCGAGAAAAACGTCCTTTTCCTGCAATCCTATCTCCACGAAGCCAACCTCGATTCCCTCCCCCACGACATCCTTTTCACCGACGGCAACGGCGGCGCACGCGACGTTCAGTTTGAAGATCCCAACGCCACCTTGCCGCGGGTCAACGACCTCCTCGCCCAGCTCGCCGGCGGCGAAAATCTCCTTCTCGCCCAATACCGGGCCCACGCCATTCCCAATCTCACCGACGCCTCCAACCGCGCATCGCTTAACAAGTGGTTTGACCGCGTCGCCCCCTCCATGACCGCCGACGATCGTCTCATCATCTACTACACCGGCCACGGCGGCCGCGGCAATAAAGACCATGGCACCACCATCGCCCTCTGGGGCGAAGACGACATGAGCGTCCAGGAATTCCGCAAGCTCTTCGACAAACTCCCGCCCAAAGTTCCCGTGATCCTCATCATGGCCCAGTGCTTCAGCGGCGGCTACGGCGATCTGATCTACAACGAAGCCGATGCCAACAAAGGACTCGCCGCCCGGAAGATCTGCGGCTTCTTCGCCACCGTCGCCGACCGCATCGCCGCCGGCTGCACCTCCGACGTCAACGAGGCCGACTACAAGGAATACAGCACCTACTTCTGGTCCGCCCTTTCCGGCCACGCCCGCGCCTCGACCACCGCCGTCCAGGCCGACTACAACAACGACGGCAGGGTCTCCTTCGCCGAGGCCCACGCCTACACCGTCATCACCAGCGACACCATCGACATCCCCTTGAAAACATCCGAAGTGCTGTTGCGCAAGTTCGCCACCGCCAAGCCCCGTCCAACCACCGGTCCATCGACCGCCCCCGCCGCTACGCGCCCGAGCTTTGAATCAGACTACGCCGCCCTGCGCGCCGCCGCGTCGCCGCTCGACGGCGTCGTCCTGGACGCCTTGGCCAAGTCCCTCAACCTCGAAGGCAAAAATCTCGTCCAATCCGCCAAGGCGCTTGCCGACAAGATCCAGAAGCAAAAGGCCGCCATCGACGACAAGCGCAACAAGGCCCGCGACAATTGCTACCGCCTTCGCGCGGTTATCCGTCGCCGCATCTGGGACCACTGGCCAGAGCTCCACAACCTGTTCCATCCGCGCGTCGTCGCGCTGCTCACCACCAACGGCGACGAGATCGTCAAGATGATCGAATCCGCCCCGCAATACGCCGAGTTCGAAGACCTCTACAAGAAGTTCAACGACCTTGAGGAAGAATCCTTCAACGTCGAGCGCAAATGGATCAAGACCCAGCGCTTCCTCCGCGCCGCCGAAACCGTCTCCCTCGCCGCCGATCTCCCCCAGCGCGCCCCGGCCGACGTCGTCGGGCGATATCACACAATGCTCCAGATGGAAAACACCGGCCTGGAAAAATAATGACCGACGCGGCCCTCCATGACCTCCTCCCAGAATTCCCGGCCCAGCAGAGATCCCGTCGCTTTCGCACCGCCTGGCTCTACGCCATCGCCATTTTCAAAGAGTTCCGCTGGACGCTCCTTGCCCTGTTGGTTGCCGTCTCCATTGGCGCGTTTCTCATCCACATCACCCCGATCAGCGGCGCTCGCCCAGGCCTCCCCGCCAGCATCTATTTCGCCTGGATGTTCCTCCTCGGCCAAACCATCAACCCCGCCGACACCTGGTATATCGCTCTGATCTCCGCCATTTATCCGCTCATCGGCTTTCTCCTCTTCGGCGAAGGCATCATTCGACTGACATTGCTTTTATTGTCCCGCCGCCGCGGGGAGAAGGAGTGGATGCGCGTCATGGCATCAACCTATCGCGATCACGTCATCCTCTGTGGCCTGGGCCACCTCGGCTTCCGCGTCGTCCAACAGCTCATCGCCAGCAAAGTCCCCGCCGTCGTCCTCGAGCGCGACAAACGCAGCAAGTTCGTGGTCCAGACCAAGGAGCTCAACGTTCCCGTCCTCATTCGCGACATGAAGGAAGACCAGGCCCTGATCGACGCCGGCGTCGAACACGCCCGCGCCATCATCATTGCCACCAATGACGACATGGCCAACATCGAAGTCGCCCTCGACTCCCGCCGCCTCAATCCAAAAATCCGCGTCCTCATGCGCCTCTTCGACCAGCAGATCGCCGAGAAAGTCGCCAAGGCATTTCTCGTCGATGTCGCCTTCTCCTCCTCCACCCTCGCCGCGCCCATGGTCGCAGCGTTGTCTCTCGAAAGCAGCGTCCTCAGCTCCTACGTCCGGGAAGGCGTCCAGCAGGTCATCGTCGAGATCCAGGTGAAAGCGCAAAGCTCACTCATCGGCCAGTCCGCCCCGGACATCGAACGGCAGTTCAACGCCAAAATACTCTCCCATCAAAGCACCAACGTCCCCAGTCAACCTGCCTCCGCTTTGGTTGTGGCCGGCGACACCCTGCGCGTCCATCTCCCCGCCACAACCCTCCCATCGCTCGCCGCATCCGCCCGGCCATTGGCAGCCACCTAGGCACCGGTTAATACTACCAACCCAGACTTTCAGAAGGACGCCATGCTCGAACCCACCCAAGTCATCGCGCTGCTCGACCACTCAGACCAGATATTGGTCGACGGGGTGATTGCCTATTTCGGGTCCGCCCACGACCCGGCCCCGGCCACCGCCGATACCCTCTGGGCCGCCTATGACCGGTCCACCCACCGGAAAAACCGCTCGTGGCTGATCGAGGTCGCCGCCCGCCTCCCCCAAACCGACACATCGATCAGCCGTGTTCTCAAGGAATTGACCCAGGAACATGACGTCTCCGGCATCTTCTATCTGCTCCACACCCTCCAGGCTGTCCCGATCAAGATGCTGCAGGATCGCAAAGAAGAAATCCTCGCCGCTCCCATGCCCGAGCATGTCCGCATTCATCTGGAGAGCCGCCTCTCCATGTCGGAAACGCCGGCCGAAGAGTTGTGGGAGCTTCTGCAAAATCAGGCCAACATCATCGACGACGAAGCTTCCGACGACGATCGCTCAGCCCTGCGCCTGGTGGAAGCGCTCGAACGAAATCCCGACATCGCCATCCCGGCCACGATGAAAATCCTCGCCGACAAATCAAACGTCACCTCACTGGTTAGGTACGCCATTCAGCTCCTGGGCCACTTTCGCCACACGCCGGCCGTCGATCTGCTCGTTGGGCGTCTAGACAAAAAGGATGAGGAAGCGGGGTTCAGCCAAATTCCAGAGTCGGCGGCCGATGCCCTTCTGAAATTTCCAGCGTCCCTGATCATTCCCAAATTGCGGCACGCCTACCCGGAGGCGACCCATTATTTCAAAATGGCCATCACCGAGCTCCTTGAAAAATTCAAACTTCCCGAGGCCGAGGAAGCGCTGTTCCAATTGTTGCAGATCGAGAACGACATCGAGCTAAAATCGATGATCGCCTACTCGCTCACGGAGATCTTCACCAACCGCCCCGAAATCCTTGAACAATTGCGGCAGATGGTGATCAACAATGACTACGATCGCCAGCAGGTAAACCTCGAACACGAGTTGGTCCTACTCTGTAACGCCGTCGGCTACAACCCGCCGGAGGCAGGCCAATGGCGCGAAAACGTATCCGAATATCGTCGCCAGATAGAAGACGATACCGAGGTCGAAGTACTCCTCGCCAAAGAATATACCCGGTGGATCGAAACCGGCTCGCTCAATCCCGGCGAAGACGATGACGAGGAGGATTCTGAGGACGAAGAAAGCGAAGACGACGAATGGGACTGGGTCGCCGGCGACAAAAATCGCCCGGCCTTCGCCGACGACGAGGAAGTAGCGGAGACCGACGATCTCCGCCCGCCCGCGATCGAGCCCTTTCGGCGCACCGCGCCAAAAGTAGGCCGCAACGAACCCTGCCCCTGCGGCAGCGGGAAAAAATACAAAAAGTGCTGCGGAAAATAACCCGGGAGCGACCCATGAACAACCGCATCACCGTCATCGGCAGTTCCAACGTCGACATGATCATGCAGGTCCCCCGACTGCCGCAGCTGGGCGAAACCGTCACCAACGGCCGATTCCTTCAGACCTACGGCGGCAAAGGCGCCAACCAGGCCGTCGCCGCCGCCCGCGCCGGCGGCAATGTCACCTTCGTCACCTGCCTCGGCGACGACATGTTTTCCCGCGACATCATCGCCAATCTGAAGCGCGACGGCATCGAAACCGACCACGTCCTCATCAAAAAAGGCGTCCCTACCGGCACCTGCCTGATCATGTTCGACGCCGACGGAGCCAACTACCTCGCCGCCGATCCGGGCGCCAACTTCGCCCTTGAAGTCGCCGACGTCGACCGATGCACCGACCTGATCGCCTCCTCGGCCATGCTCGTGGTGCAAATGGAAATCGCCAACGCCACCACGCAAAGAGCCCTGGAGATCGCCGCCGAAAAAAAGGTGAAAACTCTCGTCAACTTCGCCCCGCTGCAAACAACCCTCCTTCCCGTCTCCCCGCTCATGCACGGCCTCATCGTCAACGAAACCGAAGCCGAACGCCTCACCGGCCTCCCCGTTTCAACCCCCGAACAAGCCCAGCGTGCCGCCCGCAGCCTCCTCAACCAGGGCCCCGCCTTCGTCCTCGTCACCCTCGGGTCAAAAGGTGCCTGGGCCGTCTCCTCGGAAGTCGACGAACGCGTCCCCGCCTTCCCCGCCGCCGCCGTCGATACCACCGCCGCCGGCGACACCTTCTGCGGCGCACTCGCCGTGGCACTGGTTGAAGGTAAAGGCCTGGTTGAAGCCGCGAAATTCGCCAGTGCCGCCGCCGCCATCGCGGTCACCCGCGTCGGGGCACAGCCCTCCATCCCCACCCGAAAAGAAATCGATCAGTTCATACCCACTGGTTGCGAATCAAAACCAGTTGTTCCCAGTCTTCCAGATTAAACCACTCCGGACACTGTTCGCTGCCAGTTGCAAATAGTCGCCCGAAAAACGCATCCGCATCGTCGAGGATTTTCTCCCGCGCCTGCCCCATGCTGATCCGCGCCGCATACATATCGTCCTCAGTGCTTGCGATGCGCAGTGCCTCCTGCCCCGCCACCCGCCGCACCACATCCGCGAGTTGCCGGTAAAACATCCAGATCTCATCGTCCGGAAATGGCGGCGGAGCACAGTGCCGCATCAACGCGTGCCTGAAATATTTCAGCTTCTCATCCCAGCTCAGGTGCGGGTCCAGCGCCAGCGAAACATATTGCCCCACCTTCGCCACTTCATGCGCATGGTTATCGCCCGCCTTATCTGCCCGATGAACCAGCTTTGCGTAATACGACTCAGGTCGACCGATCTCGGGCATTGGAGGAAGTACGCGCGGTGCAGCCATCATTGTCTCGCTCCCCATGACTTGCCGGGGCGAACAGCGTTGTGACGTGAATCAACGTGCCACGGCTTAAATATGAAATGTTAATGTACCCTTAATGATGTGCCCGCTGCAAGTAAAATCACCGATCATTCTCTGCTGAAAACCATCTTTCCGCCAAGATATGTTTTCAGCGCATGCGTCTGGGCAATTTCCTCCGGCTTGCAGGCAAGCAGGTCGGTGTCGATTACCACAAAATCCGCCAGCTTCCCCGCCTCCAGCGAGCCCACTTGCTTCTCCTTGAACAGCAGAAACGCGTTGTTCGCCGTGTACATCCGAATCGCCTGCTCGCGCGTCAGGGCCGACTCCGGATGAAGTGCCCCTTCAAACCATCTTGCCTTCCGCGTGACGGCCGTCGCAATGCCCAGAAACGGGTCGTACGCATTGATCGCCCGCCGCGCCCCGATCTTCTGCATATGGTCCGATCCACCCCCAATCACCGCCCCGGCCTCAAACAGATTGTGCAACGGTTGGAATCGCGACAATCGCTCGTTCCCAAACTGTGCCGACAGCGTCCGCGCATCGAGATACAGCCACACCGGCTGCACATCCGCCAGCACTCCCAACTTCGCAAATCGCCCGATATCGTCCGACTGCACAAAATTGCAGTGCGTAATACAGGGCCGCGTCGCCTTTAATGCGCCCTCCGGCATCTCATGCGATATCTGCTCGTAAGCATCCAGCAGCGTCCGCACCGCCCCGTCACCCACCGAATGCGCCGTAAATTGCAGCCCCTCGTCGGCCGCCGCCCGCGCAATCGTCTTCAAGCGGTTCGGCGGAATCAGCAGCACACCCCGATACTCCGGATCGGTGATCGAATAAATCTTGCTTTTCCCCCACGGCTCGAGCATGTATGCGCTTCCAGTCAGCATCCCGCCGTCCAGGAATGTCTTGATCCCGATCAGCCGCAGCATCGGATCGTCCTTGCGCAGCGGGCTCTGCCCAATCGCGTGAATGTGCTTCTGGATCGCGTCCATCGCGCCGATCGTGGTCACATGCTCTGAAATCGCCAGCCGCACCGTCAGCGCGTTCGTCTCCTTCAACTTCACATACCGCTCGATCGAATCAGGCGACGCCGCCCGATCTCCGACGGTTGTCAGGCCATTGGCGTTGTAGTCCTTGAACAACTCCACCGTCCGCCGAAGCTTGTCCTCTTCCGTCGCCGCCTTGTCCGTCGACTTCGCCTTGATGTATCGCGTGCATCCCCGCAGGATTCCCGTCGGCTCGCCCGTCGCGGCATCCTTCTCCGCATAGCCCGGCCCGCCGTCATCCACCTTGAAATCCTTGTCGATGCCGCTCTCCTTGAGGCCCAGCGTATTCAACGACGCGTCCGGCCCCGTCTCGAACACCACCGGGTTCTTCGGCGCGGCCTCGTCCAGCTCCTTGCGCGTCGGATAGCGCTGCTCCTTCAATCGTGTGATGAAAACCTGGCTCACCTCCACCCATTCCCCAGGCTTTACCGCCGCCACCCGCGTCTTGATATACGCGATTACGTCATCAATTGATTCCATCTCCGGGATCGCATGATCAAACTCCGTCATCGCGGCGCCCGGATGCACATGCGAATCAATCAGCCCGGGCAGCACCATCTTCCCCGCAAGATCCAACGTCACCGTCGCCGCCCCTTTGCTTGTCAGAATTTCGTCATTGGTCCCCACGGCCAACACCTTGCCGTCCCTCACCGACATCGCCTGCGCGATGGTAAACTTCTCATCCACGACAACAATCTTGCCATGATGGACGATCAGATCCGGCTCGCCGGCCGCGCCAAACGAAGCTGTGGACAAAAGCAGCGGTAAAAGAATTCGAACGAAGGGGTGTCTCATCAATCGACCTCCAAAGGGGCTCTTTCTCCGGCGCATTCTACCCACCTTCCGCCATTCAACCCCATCGGTGCCCAGCCTATCCATCTCTACGCTGGCACGCGAACTTCCCAACAGCTATCTTCGTACCTGTCACACTTCCCCTTCTGGAGATTGAAAATGGCGCGCAAGGCTTTCACCGGTTCAGGTCTGATAGAGTCGCTGGAAGGCCGGCAGCTCTTTTCCACCTACTCCGTCACCGACCTCGGAACGCTCGGCGGCGACACCACCCACGCCTTCGACATCAACAAGTCCGGCCAGGTTGTCGGCGATTCCCTCACCGCGGCCGGCTTGAACCATGCCTTCCTCTGGACCAACGGCCAGATGAAAGACCTCGGCACGCTCGGCGGCAAATACAGCTACGCCTACGGCGTCAATTCAAAGGGCCAGGTCGTCGGCGATTCCACCACCAAGGCCGGCGTCTATCACGCCTTCCTCTACAGCGCCGGCAAGATGAAAGATCTCGGCATCATGGGCGGCGGCACCACCAGCTTTGCCTACGACATTAACGACAAAGGCCAGGTCGTCGGCGATGCAACCATCAAGGGCGGCGCCTACCACGCCTTCCTCTACGCCGGCGGCACAAAAAAGGACCTCGGCACACTTGGCGGCAAGAACAGTTTCGCCCACGGCATCAACAGCAGCGGCCAGGTCGTCGGGTTCTCAAACATCAAAAAGACCGGCGCAACCCAGGCCTTCATCTATACCGGCGGCAAGATGAAA
Source organism: Tepidisphaerales bacterium (assembly GCA_038222915.1). Classification (GTDB taxonomy): domain Bacteria; phylum Planctomycetota; class Phycisphaerae; order Tepidisphaerales; family Tepidisphaeraceae; genus JBBRHH01. Next base: position 347 of record JBBRHH010000058.1, on the reverse strand, counting down.
GACCTCGGCGTGCTCGCCAAGAGCAGCTTCGTCTATCACGGAATCAACGACGCCGGCGTCATCGCCGGCGACGCTGCCACCAATGGCCCCGGCAATCCCTTCCACGCCTTCACCAAAACCGGCGCAAAGTTCAAGGACATCGGCAACCTCGGGGGCATCGATATCGTCGCACAGAACATCAACAAGACCGGCCTCATCGTCGGCACTTCCCTCACCACGCTCGGCGCAACCGCCGCCTTCCTCTTCGCCGGCGGAAAGATGCACGACCTGAACACCATGGACGGCCCATCCTCCCCCTGGACTCTCAACAACGCCACCGGCATCAACGACGCAGGTAAAATCTGCGG
>JBBRHH010000057.1:0-16747 GCA_038222915.1 Tepidisphaerales bacterium | reverse complement strand
ATCGATCACGCCGCGAAGAGTACCCGTCGCACCACCCCAAATGCAAAGTGCGCCAACAGGATCGGGAGCGAAACAAAGTTCGCTCCCGATCCAATTGATAGTCAATTGATTAATGAAGTCTAAACGCCGGTATGCACCGGCACCGTCTTCTCCCGATTGCTCAAACTGCGCAGCCGGTTGATCGCCGCCAGATACGCGAGCGCACTTGCCTCGAGAATATCCGTGCTCAGCCCGCGCCCGCGCACCTTTTTGCCATTGTGCTCAATCTCCACATGCACCTCGCCCAGCGCCTCTTTCCCCTTGCTCACCGCCCGAATGCGATAGTCGAGGAGAGTCGCCCGAACCCCCGTCAGCCGCTGCAGCGCCGAATAAATCGCATCGACCGGTCCATCGCCAATCGACGCATCCTGCAGCGTCTGCCCATTGGTGTCCTTTAGCGTCACCGTCGCCGTCGGAATCGTGCTCGATCCGCTTGTGACCTGCAGCCCCGACAGTTCCCACAGCCTTCCTACCAACTCCAACTGATCATCGATCAGCGCCTCAATGTCCTCATCAAACACTTCCTTCTTCTTGTCCGCCAGCGCCTTGAACCGATCGAAGGCCGTATTGATCTGCTCCTCGTTTGCCTCATAGCCCAGCTGCACCACCCGATCCCGAAACGCATGCCGCCCGCTGTGCTTCCCCAGCACCAGCGACGACTTCGGAATGCCCACCGTCGATGGCTCCATGATCTCATACGTCTCGCGATACTTCAGCATCCCATCCTGATGGATCCCGGCCTCATGCGCAAACGCATTCTCCCCCACAATCGCCTTGTTCCGCTGCACCGCCAGCCCCGTCATGTTGCTCACCATCCGGCTCGTCGGATAAATCCGCGTCGCGTCAATGCGCGTCCCGATCTGGTATGCATCACTGCGCACCTTCAACGCCATCACAATCTCTTCCAGCGACGCATTGCCCGCGCGCTCGCCGATGCCGTTGATCGTGCACTCCACCTGCCGCGCCCCGTTCTCAACCGCCGACAGCGAATTAGCCACCGCCATTCCCAGGTCATCATGGCAATGCGCCGACAGCACCACGCCGCGCTCTTTCAAAATCGGCAGCTTCTTCAGCAGGTGCGAAAAAATCTCCCCATACCCGCGCGGCGTCGCATACCCAACCGTGTCCGGCAGGTTGATCGTCGTCGCCCCCGCCTCGGCCGCCGCCTGCGTGATCTCCTCCAGAAACTCCAGTTCCGTCCGGCTCGCGTCCTCCGGCGAAAACTCCACGTCCTTCGTATATTCCAGCGCCTGCTTGATCGACTCCACGCTGATCCGGATGATCTCTTCCTTCCCCTTCTTCAGCTTGTGCTCGCGATGGATCTTCGACGTCGCACAAAACACGTGAATCCGCGGATACTTCGCATGCTTCACGGCCTCGCCCGCCCGCGCCACATCCTTGGGCGTGCACCGCGACAACCCGCAAACCGTCGCCCGCGTAATCTCCGCCGCCACGGCGCTTACCGCCTCAAAGTCCCCCTCCGAGCTGATCGGAAACCCGGCCTCGATGATGTCCACGCCGAGGAGCTCGAGCTGCCGCGCGATGTCCAGTTTTTCCTGGAGGTTCAGGGTAGCGCCGGGGGATTGCTCGCCGTCTCGCAACGTCGTGTCAAAGATTCGAACCGTTTCCATAACAACTCCACAAAAATCCAACCGCCAAAAAGAAAAAGCCCCGCGATCTTTGGATCGCAGGGCTGTTCACGTCTCATTAAGCAGCATTCCCTACGACCGCGCGGAATAAATTAGAAGCCCAGGAAGGGCGTCGGAAAGTCGAAGGGATTGTACGGCAATACGCTGCATGAAGGGCAAATTAAACCGCGTCAGCGGCGAAAAGTCAATTGCGCTGCGGGCAACAGCAGGGCGATAGCGTTTTGCATTTCCTGCCCCCTCGCCCGGTAATCCGGGCGAGGGTTGGGGTGAGGGCGTTCGAAGCAAATCACTGACCAAGCGCAATTGCCCTGCATCGCTCTCACTGCCGCACAATCCGCAGCAACCCCTTCACCGAAACCACCAGCAACACCGCCGCCCCTGAGAAACACAACAACGCCGCGATGTACAACACCCCCAGCAACACCACAAGTTTTGGCGTGATCGGCGGAGCCTGAATCGCCGTCCCTGTAAATCCCTGTGGCGCAACCACGAATTGCACCCCAATCAAAAAACACCCGCCCAGCACGACCAGCGCCAGACCAAACAGCCCCAGCCAAACCGTCGCCCCAAGCCGTGATCCGGGCCTCGCCGCAGGCGTCGCATATCCAACAGTCTGGTAGGGCGGGTCAAATGCAGCCATATCTTCACCCAATTTTCGCGATTCCCCAGCATCGTCGCGTACATGTCATAACTCGTCCCCACCAAACGAAATATCCTCATTTTCCGGACCGGTCAAGCAATATCAGCCCGCCTTTACGCGTCTTACATTGACTTGCTCCGTCCACACGGGTAAACGAGACGGGTACATCCCAATGCAGCCCCATGTTGCAGCCGATGTACGAAGCAAACAATGGGAGGCAACATGACCAGACACCTGATGAACAACACCACCAACACCATCCGCCGCAGTCTCGCGGCCGCTTTGCTCACCCTCCTCGCCGCCGGCGTAACCGCCCAGGCCGGCAACATCTTCGACGACGATTGGACACCCCCGCCCAAAACCACCCCGGCCGCCAAGCCGCCGGTCAAACCGCCAACTGACAAACCCCCAGTTGATAAACCACCCGTCGACAATCCACCAGTCGACAAACCGCCGGTGGATAAACCCCCGCTCGACAAGCCGCCAGTCATAAAACCCCCCGTCATCGAAACCCCCGTCGAAATCCCGCCGGTCATTTCAACCAGGCGCGTCGTCCCCGACCACGCCGCCCAGGCCAACTCGCGCAAGCTCATGAAGGAGGTATTTGCCGACCAGCTCAAGGACACCACCCCGGCCGGCCGTCGCAAGCTCTTCAACGTCCTCCTTAACGAAGCCCAGAAAGTCGCCTCCGAAAATCCCACCGATCGATTCGTTCTCCTCATCGGCGCGATCGAAGCCGCCAAAGACGCGTCCGAGCTGCGCCTCTGTTTCAAGGCCGCCGACGAGCTCAGCTCCGCCTACGACATCGACTCCCTGGCCATCCGCGCCGACGCCGCCACCAAGCTCCCAGTGCGGGCCTATTCCATCGTCGCGCCACTTAACAGCCCCGCCCACGCCGCCGGCAACGCCATCGCCGCCGAAAACGTCCGGGCCGGCCTCGAAATCGTCGACCAGCTCAGCGCCGCCGAAGACTTCACCACCGCCGCCAAGCTCACCCCCGTATTACAACAAGGTGCGGCCGCCGACCCGGCCCTGCGCGCCGTCACTCAAAAAGAAGCCATGGAAATCGAGTCCGCCCGCGGCGCTCGCCAGCACTTCGACCAGGACTCCGAAAAACTGAAATCCTCCCCCGAAGACCCCGCCGTCAATCTCTCCGTCGGCAGCTATCTCTGCTTCCGAAAAGGCGACTGGGACGCCGGCCTCCCCATGCTCGCCAAATCCTCCGACCCGGCCATGAGCAAACTCGCCCTCGCCGAAGCCGCCAAGCCCTCCGCAACCGACGCCCTCGTGCAGTTGGGCGACGGCTGGTGGGAAGTCGGCGAAAAAAACCACGGCAGCGTCGCCGATGCCTGCCACGCCCACGCCGCCGAAATCTACTCAAACGTCGTCTTGGACGCTTCCGGCCTCACCAAGGTAAAACTCGAAAAACGCATCGCCCAGGCCAAGCCAGTCGTTAAATCAAAATAAACCACGTAAATGGCATTCTTTCGGCGCGTCGAAATTCATGCCTTTTTATCCTCTCCTACCGCTCCCTCCCCGAACTCTCCGGCCTCCTCCGCCTGGAACAAGAGTGTCTCTGGCGTCAATGCCGCGACGAAGCCCTGCGCCACTGGAAATGCCGCATCGCCGACATTTCCGCCGTCGCCGTCCTGCTCGCCTCCGCAATACTTTCAGGCACCAGTATTCCCCGGCCGATGAAATGGGGCCTAAACCTGCTCGCCATCACCATGCTCGTCGTCTGCCGGCAGGTCGACTTAAGCCGCCTGCGAGCCCACCTCTGCAAGCTGCTCCGAACCCACTGTCACGCATGCGGCTACGACCTCCGCGCCACCCCCAACCGCTGCCCCGAATGCGGCGCGATCCAGAACGATGAAGGAGCCCCGGCGGGTTCCAAATGAGCGAGCACCTCGAAGAACATTCTCGCCACACACAGCAAGAAGGCTGCACCAGCATCCGCCATCGCATCCTCCAGTTCCTCTCGACCACGTTCCAGATCGAATCCCATCCAATGGCGCCGAGGTAGGATGATATCTGACACTGGTTTGTACTGTTCGGCGATCGAATCCCGTCGAATAACGATCCGTTCAAGTGGGCAAACGGATGAAGCCCGTGCACGGCGAGGGGCAGGAGATTGGCGCGAAGTTTAGGTGTCATCCTTGATCTAGCGCGGTGCGCACCGGATAATCTTTTCATGAGCCATCGGCTGTCTGGAATGATGTTGATGCGGTAGGGGTTGGAGAGACCTTTGGGTCGCTCCTGTACCCCCGCTTTGCGTTGGCGTTATTCCTGACCGTCGATGGTTTTTCTTTTGGAGCTTTTTGCGCATGAGCACGTTTTATATTTCCACGCCTATTTATTATCCCACCGATGAGCCGCATGTGGGGCATGTTTATACGACGCTTTGTGCAGATACTCTGGCGCGGTATCACCGGCTGGCTGGGGAGGATACTTTTTTTCTTACGGGGACGGATGAGCATGGGGTGAAGATGGTGAAGGAGGCCGAGAAGAAGGGGTTGTCGCCGCAGCAACTGGCGGACAGTGTTGCTCCGGTTTATGCGCGGGTTTGGGCGGAATTGTCCATCACCAATGATGACTTTATTCGCACCACCGAGGTGCGGCACAAGGGGGCTGCGCAGCGGATCGTGGAGAAGCTGTTGGCTAGTGATGACATTTACCTGGGGAGCTATGAGGGGTGGTATGACGAGGGGCAGGAGGAGTTTGTCACGGAGACGGATGCGAAGGCGAATGATTATAAATCGGCGATCAGCAAGAGGCCGCTGACGCGGTATTCGGAGCCGACTTATTTTTTCCGGTTGGGGAAATATGTGCCGCGGGTTTTGGAGCATATTGCGGCGCATGCGGAATTTATTCGGCCGGAGGGGCGGCGGAATGAGGTGATCAGCAAGTTGAAGCAGGGAGTGGCGGATTTGTCGATCAGCCGGGCGACACTGAAGTGGGGGATTCCGATGCCGCACGATCCGGCGCATGTGCTTTATGTGTGGATCGATGCGCTGAGCAATTACATTACGGCGCTGGGGTATGCGTCGGAGGATGATGATGGGAAGTTTCGGAGGTATTGGCCGGCGAATGTGCATTTGATTGGGAAGGACATTTTGTGGTTTCACGCGGTGTATTGGCCGGCGATGTTGTTTGCGCTGGGGCTGGAGGCGCCGAAGAGCGTGGTGGCGCATGGGTGGTTTAAGTCGGGCGGGCAGAAGATGGGGAAGTCGCTGGGGAACTTTATTGATCTGGAGAAGATCCGGGCGGTGATTGGGACGTATGGGCAGGATTCGCTGCGTTACTTTTTGTTGAGGCCGGTGCCGTTTGGGGAGGATCCGGACTGGTCGGAGCTGGAGATTCACAAGGCGCATACGGAGCTGAAGAACGTGGTTGGGAATTGTTTGAACCGTGTGCTGACGATGGTGAACAAGTATCGGGAGGGGAGACTGCCGGCCGCGGGAGGGGCGGTGGAGGATATCGACAAACAACTGATCGAGCGGACGAACCGGCTATCGGGCGAGCTGGCGGCGGCTTATGAGAAGTGTGCGCTGCAGGAATGTGCGCTTTTGCCGATTGAGCTGGCGCGGGCGTGCAATGGGTATATCGATGCGACCAAGCCATTTTCGCTGGCGAAGGATCCGGCGCAGGCGGGGCGGCTGGATGCGGTTTTGAATTATTCGGCGCAGGGGATTTATCGGGCGCTGGCCGCGCTGCTGCCGATTTTGCCGGAGAAGGCGCTGGCGGGGTTGGTGCAGCTTGGGGTGAGCGTGGAGGGGAGGACGCTGGCGGAGTTGATGGGGACGGATTTGCCGGCGGGGATTGCGATGGCTGCGCCGGTGCCGTTGTTTGCGAATGTGGAGACGCCGGGGAAGTAAGTGAGCAGTTGTCGTTTCATTGATCTACCCTTGGCGATGGCTCGCTGTGTTTGTTACATTAGAGGGATGCCTCCCAAGGAACCTGGGCCGGAGAAGTCGATTGAGCGGATCGTCCGCGAGGTCGGTGCCTACCCTGTGGAGGCGTTTGACTTTGTGCAGCGTGGATTGCAATTCACGGTGGAGCGGATGCATGGGGCGGCCAAGGCGCAGAATGCCAAGGTGAGCCGGCATGTGACGGGGCAGGATTTGTGCGAGGGTCTGCGGCAGTTTGCATTGATGCAGTGGGGGATGCTGGCGGGGACGGTGTTGAAGCGGTGGAATGTGCGGCGGACGGACGATTTTGGGCGGATTGTTTTTGCGATGGTGGATAATCAGTGGATGCAGAAGACCGAGCACGACAACATTGACGATTTCCGGAACGTGTTTGATTTCGCGTCGGCGTTTGAAGAGGGTTACCGGATCGAAAGCAAGACATGAAGAAGAGCAAGGCCGGTCGATCGTCTTTGGGTCAAAAGCAGGTGCAGCAGAAGCCGGTGGTGGAGAGCCTGGGGCCAGAGAGGCCGTTAGGGGCCAAGCCGGTGTTGTTTAAGGTTTTGGCGGGGGCGTTTGTGGTTTGGGTGGGGTGGTTGGTTTATCTTTATTTTAGTACGGTTTGGCATCACCATGTGTGACTGCTGATTAACCGCAGAGACACAGAGGCGCTGAGGGGGACGCGGAGAATCGTTTCTTGTGGGCGGGGCTCGCTGGGGCGTTATTTGATGAGCGCCGGATCCGCCCATAGGCCGGATGCGCCGAGGTCTATGTTTGTCGGGGATTCTATTTTTAGTTCTAGGGTTTTGATGCCGGTGACGTTTACGGAGAAGCCTACCGGGTCGTCGAGACTGGTGCGGTTGGTGCTTTTGTAGAGTTCTTTTCCGTCGGCGGTGACTATGAATTTAATGGGGGCCACGGGGAGGACGCCTTTGGGGACGCCGGCTCGGGCGGTGAAGGTTTTGTAGTTGCCTTCGAGGTTGTAGGTGAGGGTTGCGCCGGCGATTGCGCCGATGCCGTGCTGGGCGGGTTGGTCGGCGAGGATCATGGGGAGGCCTGCGGTGGTGGCGTCGATGACGTAGGGGGTGTCGGAGGTTTTGGTGCGGGTGGCGACTTTGACGGGGCGGAGGTCGGTGAGGGGGATGTAGCGGGATGCGCCGGCGCGGATTTCGGTGAGCTCGCCGAGGCCGGTCTTGATGGGGCCGAGGTTCTGGTCTTCGAGGATGATGAGGCCGGTGGGGTCGGCGGTGATGGATTTGACCATGAGGATGGAGCCGTCAGCGTGGGTGACCTGGTAGGCGGACGGTTCGGCCTTGACGTCGTTGAGGGCGACGGCGACGGCTTCGCCGGTGTTGAAATTGCGGTTGCCGAAGAGTACGGAGCTGAGCTTGATCTGGCCGCCGTCGGCCCATCGGATGTCGCCTTCGAAGAAGTCACCGTTGGCGAGGAGGACGCCGGTGCGGCCGGGGGTGAGCTTGGCGGCCTGTTCGGCGTTCATGGGTTTGAAGATGATGCGCGCGACGTCGGCGGTGGAGACGGAGATTTCGCCGTTGCGATTGACTTTGACGGAGGTGTCGTTGGCGGCGCGGATGTCGGCGCGGAGGACGGAGCCGCCACGGAGCATGAGGCCGGTGTTGATGGTGGTTGCGCCGCCGGCGGAGGTGAGGCCGGCGGAATCTTTGCGGGCGTCGTTGAGGATGGAGACGTGATCGAAGGTGGCAGAGGCGGCGGCGTTGTCCTTGCTCGCGAGGGCGAGACCGACCTGGACGTTGCCGGCGAATTTAATTTCCTCGGAGTTGATCTTGTCCCAGTTTTCGCCGTCGGTGGATTGGTAGGCGCTGATGTTGTTGCCCTGACGGATGACGCGGAGCCAATAGGGGGCTTTGGCGTCGCGGCTGCCGCGCATGACGGCGGGGGCGTGGCTGGGTTCGGCGCGGCGGATAAAGGAGACGCCTTTGGCCTCGTCGACGACGAGGGCGACGCTGCGGCCGGCGGGGTTGTTGTCGTCACGGAGGACGAGGCCGGCCCGGGCGGATGCGCCTTCGACGGAGGCGACGCGGGCGATCATCTGACCTTCCCAGCTCATGTTGTGGAAGGTGAAGTGGAAGGCGTCGGCTTTTTCGGTGAGGTCGTTGCCGCCGCCTTTCATGGTGTATTTGCCGTCGGCGAGGGTGGTGGAGGCGGGTTGGGCGGCGTTGCCGACGTTTTGATCTTTCCAGTCGTTGGGGAGGCCGTTGGCGGCTTTGCCCTGGCCGGCGGAGACATCGCCACGGAGGTTGGCGGTGAGGATGTTGGCGAGCTCGATGCGGGTGGGTTTGCCGCCCTGGGGGGTGACGAGGAGCGCGCCGGATTCGATTTTGAAATCGCCTTCGTAGTTTTTGCCGTCGAGGGTGCGGACCTGGCCGGCGTGGGTGGTGGCGGCGAGGAGGAGGGCGGCGAGCGTGGTGAGACGGCGCATGGGTGCGAACATCGGTGCGGGGTCCTTTGGTGATGATCGATCGACTCAGGGTTGTTACCGGTGGCGTGGGATGGGTGTTGCGGGGACGCGTGGTTGGAAGGCGGGTTACCGGACGTGCGTGGGCGGGTGTGGGTGGTTGTTACCGGTCGATCTTTCCCAGTGTGTTGGCGGAAAGGTGGGTGGCGGGGTGAATGTCGAGAGTGATGATTCAGTCGGTGGGTGGGCGCGTCGATCCATTCTGTGTGAGGCCTGATTTGGCCTTATCTGAGTGGAGTCGCGCATGGGCATTTCGGACACTTTTAATATTGCGCTTTCGGGGCTGCAGGCGGCGGATGCGCTCGTTAATAACAGTGCGTCGAACATCGCTAATGCGGATAGCGCGGGGTATAAGCAGACCAGCGTCAATCTTTCGAATCTGCCGAACAATGGTGGCGTGCAGGTGAGCTCGATCACGACGGACCCGACGGCGGGGCCGATCGATGAGAATGGCAAGGAGGGTTCGAATACGGATCTGGCGAAGAATCTGGTGGATCTGTATCGGGCGAAGACGCTTTATGATGCGAATGCGGCGGTGATTAGGATGGCTTCGAAATTGACGGGGACGCTGCTGGATATGTTTGATGATGGGACGAAGAAGGGGTGAGGTCGGGCGACGAACTTCATTCGGATCCAAGGCCATTTTCAGTGGCGAGTGCCGCCCGCGTCGCGATCTGGACCGGGTGATTCATCGCGAGCACTACGATCGTCGTTCTGCCAACTGCGGTCAGTCCGATCAGCTTGGGCGATTTCCACGCAAAATGCTTAGTCCGGCGATCGCGTCTGGGATGAAACAGGCGGGTCAATTTTGAAGTAGCCGGATCGAACCCCGCGATATTTGGTCCTTTGTGGGCGTTGCAGAAGTGGCACGCCAGAGCCAGATTTCCAGTCGAGTCATCGCCACCATGCTGCCTGGCCCTGATGTGATCGATGGGAAAGGAGAGGGGTGAGAGGCGTGCTGGCAACTGGCAGTACTCGCAGGCATCTGCTGCGCGGCGGCGAACGTCACGTTCAAGTGCCCTGTCCATGTGACGATTACGCCGCAGAGTTGTGCTTTTTGAGTGATACGCGCGCCTTGGACTGAAGGATCATCAGGAAGGCATTGACGTTTAGAAACTCGTCGAGTTCCGCGCGCTCGGTATCGGTCAAATTTCCATCCTGCGCTTTCGCCGCCAGTTCATTATATCGGGCGTGTTCAGAGGGTGAAAAATCGAGTGACAAAACGTACCGCGCGTGCTCCGGCGAGAAATCGCCTCGCTGGGGTTCGATAATGCGCTCTAGCATCGCAGAGTTCGTGGTCACGATGCTGGATTATACCGCCGTCCGCCGGTTGGTAGCAATCGGAGTTTGAGTATCCGTGCGCGGCTAGTCCTACACTACCGCCCTCGGCGGTGTGCTCGTATAACTTCCCGGTATGAGTTTGAATTCCAAGCCGCGCATTTTGACTGGGGATACTCCTACTGGGAAGCTGCATTTGGGCCACTATGTGGGGAGTGTGGAGAACCGGCTGGCGCTGCAGGATCAGTATGATTGTTTTTTTATTATTGCGAACAAGCATGCTTTTACTACGCGGGCGGATCGGCCGGCGGATATTCGGCAGAGTGTGATTGATATTGCCACGGATTACCTCGCTTGCGGGATCGATCCGGAGAAGAGCAATATGTTCATTCAGTCGGAAGTGCCAGCGATCGATGAGCTGACTTTTTTCTTTTCGATGCTGATTCCGTTTAACCGGGTGATGCGCAATCCGACTTTGACGCAGGAGATCAAGGACAAGGAATTGGGGGACAAGTATCCGTTTGGGTTTCCGCTTTATGCGGTGGGGCAGACGGCGGATATTCTTGCGTTTCGGCCTCAGCTTGTGCCGGTGGGCGAGGATCAGTTGCCGCATCTGGAGCTGACGCGGGAGGTGGCGCGGAAGTTTAACCAGGTGTATTGCGGGGTGGATCCACAGACGGAGGACAAGGATTATCTGAAGGCCGGGGGATTGCTGCCGATTATTGAGCCGAAGCTGGGGCGGGTGAAGCGGCTGGTGGGGACGGGTGCGCCGGGGCCGAGCGGGGAACTTCTGAAAATGAGCAAGTCGCTGAACAATGCAATCTTTCTTTCGGATGATGCGGATGTGGTGCAGAAGAAAGTGATGCAGATGTATACGGATCCGAAGCGGATTCGGGTGAGCGATCCGGGGGAGACGGATGCGACGAAGAATCCGTTGTGGGCGTATCACGAGACGTTTAATCCGGACAAGAATTGGGTGACCGAGCAGCAGGAGGCATATCGCAATGGGAAGGTCGGGGATGTGGTGATCAAGAAGAAGTTGATCGAGGTTTTGAATGCACTGATTGGGCCGATCCGGGAGCGGCGGAAGCAGTTTGAGGCGCGGCCGGACGAGGTGATGGCGGCGCTTCGGAAGGGGACGGAGGCGGCGAACGTGGTGGCGGAGGAGACGCTGGCGCTGGCGAAGGGGAAGATGAAGCAGGATTATTTTCCGCGGACATTGCGGCTTTCGTAGTTTGTTCACGATTTGCCATTCATGGGTGGGTTGGATATCGCGTACGATGAGTTGATGAACAAACCACAACCCACCGGCAATCAATCGACGCCAGCGGAAACTGCGCATGGCCAGGATCCTGCGATTGTGTACGAACGCGCGAAGCCATCGAAGGAATCGCATCATGGCAATCTGGACGCGGATAAGTCTAAGCCGGAGTTAGAGCCGGATCGGATTGCGGAGGGGGTGTCGAATCGGCAGGACCCGACGCATCAGATCAATGCTGAGGATCAGACGAATGCGCGGATGAAGTCGAAGTAGGCGGTTTATTTTGGGGCGGGGACCTGGTCGAGGATGGCCTGCAGAATGCGCGAGGTGGCGTTGGCGTCGCCGTTGTGAAGGTAGGTTTTGCTGATGACGCGGTGAGCGCAGACGGGGATGACGAGGGCTTTGACGTCGTCGGGGATGACGTAGGTGCGGCCGGCGAGGAGGGCGGCGGCCTGGCAGGCTTGCGTGAGGGCGAGAGCGCCGCGCGGCGAGACGCCGAGGTGGAGCTGGGAGTCCTTGCGGCTGGCTTCGACGATGTCGAGGACGTAGTCGAGGATGGCGGGGTCGAGGCGGATGTTGGGAACTTCGTCCTGGATGGCGACGATTTGCTCGCCGGTCATGACGGGGGTTAATTCGTTGAGCTTTGTGCGGCCGGGCTGGAGGGTGAGGATGCGCTGCTCGGCGGCGCGGTCCGGGTAGCCGACGGTGATGCGGAGAAGGAAGCGGTCGAGCTGGTTTTCGGGGAGGTAGTAGGTGCCTTCGAATTCAAAAGGGTTCTGCGTGGCGACGACCATAAACGGGCGTTCGAGCGGGAGGCTCTGGGTTTCGACGGTGACCTGTTCTTCGCTCATGGCCTCGAGGAGGGCGGACTGGGTGCGCGGGGTGGTGCGGTTGATTTCGTCGGCGAGGACGATGTTGGCGAAGATCGGTCCGGCCTTGAAGTCGAAGCTGTGGGTTTCGTTGTTGTAGATGGAGACGCCGAGGACATCGGTGGGGAGGAGATCGGGGGTGAGCTGGATGCGGCTGAAATTGCAGTCGATGCTGCGGGCGAGGGCCCGGGCGAGGACGGTTTTACCGACGCCGGGGACATCTTCGACGAGGACGTGGCCGCGACCGATCAGGCCGATGAGGAGTTGATCGACGGCATGGGAGTGTCCGAAGAAGACGGATTGGATATTGGCTTTGAGACGTTCGAGTCGCTGGTCGGCCACTGATGCATTTCCCGGATGAGGGTGATGTAGCGAGGTTCGGGCACGCGGGGAGTATCTTAGCGGTTCTCAGGAAGATTTCATGATAAGTAAGTCGCCGGGGCGGTCGGCAATATTTCACAGTTGGGCTTTCCAGGGTCGGTCGTGGCGGGCCTGCTCCTTTTGATTATGGTCGACAGCAATCATAGAATTCACGTTTAGGGTTTCGTTAGGAACCTGACGCAAGAATTTGAACCGCTCGCGAAGAGCAGAATTTGTAAGCATGAGTCAGAAGTATATTCGCATTCGCGGGGCGCGGGAGCACAACCTCCAGAACATCAACGTCGATATTCCGCGCGATCAGGTGGTGGTGGTTACAGGATTGTCGGGGAGCGGGAAATCCACGCTCGCGTTTGATACGGTTTATGCGGAGGGGCAGCGGAAGTACGTGGAGTCGCTGAGCGCTTATGCGCGGCAGTTTCTGGAGCAGTTGCAGAAGCCTGACCTGGATGAGATCGAGGGATTGCCGCCGACGATTGCGATTGAGCAGCGGTCGGCGAGCAGCAATCCGCGGTCGATCGTCGCTACGACGACGGAGATTTATGACTATCTGCGGGTGCTTTTTGCGCGGGCGGGGACGCCGCACTGCTGGGAGTGCGGGCGGGTGATTTCGAGCCAGAGCCCTTCGCAGATCGTGGATGCGATCATGGGGCATCCGGCGGGATCGAAGATCATGATCCTATCGCCGCTGATTCGCGGGATGAAGGGGGAACACAAGGATACGTTTACGGCGATCAACAAGCAGGGATTTGTGCGGGCGCGGGTGGATGGGAAGATTGTGGAGTTGAATGGGCCTGGCGGGGCGCCGGCGCTGAAGAAGACGTTTGCGCATGATATTGAGGCGATTGTCGACCGGATTGTTTTGAAACCGGAGATCCGCTCGCGGGTGGCGGATTCGGTGGAGACTTCGCTGAAGCTTTCGCTGGGGACGGTGATCGTGACGATCGCCAAGCCGGACGGGACGTGGGTGGATCATACGTTCAGTGAAAAATTTGCCTGTCCGGATCATCCGCATGTTTCGCTGTCAGAGATGGAGCCGCGGATATTCAGCTTTAACTCGCCGCATGGGGCTTGTCCGTCGTGTCATGGATTGGGGACGACTTGTGAGTTTGATGCCGAACTGATCGTGCCGGATGACGCGCTTTCGCTGGAGAACGGCGCGATTGAGGGGTGGCGCAAGAACGGCAAGCGGATGAACATTTACTATAGCCGGGTGCTGCGCGATTTTTGCCGGAGCTTTGGCATCTCATATAGCGCGCCTTATCGCGACATTCCCAGGAAGGTGCAGCAGGTGCTGATGTTTGGCACCGGCAAGAAGGGAGACATGGGGACGAAGGTGATGTTTGAGGGTGTGATCCCGAACCTGCAGCGGCGGTTTGAGAATACGGAGAGTGAATTCGTCAAGACGCGGTTGCATCAATACATGTCGGATCAGTTGTGCGAGGAATGTGGCGGGATGCGTTTGAAGAAGGAGGCGCTTGCGGTGCGCCTGGAGACGGCGCAGAACGGAATTGGAAGTCTGCTGGTGGATAGCGATGAGAGCAAGGGGAAGACGCCGCGGTTGCCGGGATATTCGATTCATGCTGTGACGGGGATGACGATCGCGAAGGCGCGGGCGTTTTTTGAGGACCTGAAACTGTCGGCCGAAGGGGCGAAGATCGCCGAGCCGATTGCGCGCGAGGTGAAGAGCCGGCTGGGGTTCATGCTGGATGTGGGGCTGGGATATCTCACGCTGGACCGGCGGACTGCGACACTTTCGGGCGGCGAGGCGCAGCGGATCCGGCTGGCGACGCAGGTGGGATCGGGGCTGGTGGGCGTGTGTTATGTGCTGGATGAGCCGACGATCGGATTGCATCAGCGCGACAATACGCGGCTGATTCGGACGCTGCGGAAGCTATGCGATATCGGCAACACGGTGATCATTGTCGAGCATGATGAGGACTGCATTCGGGCGAGTGATTATCTGATTGATATTGGGCCGGGGGCGGGATCGCATGGGGGGAAGGTGGTGTGTGTTGGGCCGATGCCGGAGGTGCTGGAAAATAAGGATTCCACGACGATCAAATATCTGACGGGGGAATACGCGATTGTGCCGCCGGCGACGCGACGGCCGGTGAATGCGGACAAGGCGTGTCTGGAGATCAAGGGGTGCAAAGAGAACAACCTGAAGAACGTGGATGTGCGGATTCCGCTGGGCGGGTTGATTTGTATCACGGGAGTCAGCGGGTCGGGGAAGAGCACGTTGATCAACCAGACGCTGTTGCCGGCGTTGAAGCGGAAGCTGTACAGTTCGCGGGTGAAGGCCGGGGCGCATAAGCAGCTTAATGGGGTTACGAAGATCGATAAGGTGATTGAGATTGACCAGAGTCCGATTGGGCGGACGCCGCGATCGAATCCGGCGACGTATACGGGCGTGTTTGATGAGATTCGCAAGGTGTTTTCGCTGACGCGCGAGGCGAAGATCCGCGGGTATGAGATGGGGCGGTTTAGCTTCAATGTGAAGGGTGGGCGGTGCGAGGCGTGCCAGGGGCAGGGGACGAAGTTGATCGAGATGCACTTTTTGCCGGATGTGTTTGTGGATTGCGAGGTGTGCAGGGGCGCGCGCTACAACACCGAGACGCTGGAGATTCACTATCGCGGGAAGAATATTTCCGAAGTGCTGAACATGACGATCGAGGAGGCGATGGCGTTCTTTGAGAACTTTCCCAAGATTCATCAGATGCTCAAGGCGCTTTCAGATGTTGGGCTTACTTATGTGCGGATGGGGCAGCCGAGCACGCAGCTTTCGGGCGGCGAGGCGCAGCGGGTGAAGCTGGCGACGGAGCTGGGGAAGACGCCGACGGGGCATACGCTTTATGTGCTGGATGAGCCGACGACGGGGCTGCATTTCGCGGACATTCACAACCTGTTGAACGTGTTGAATCGGCTGGCGGATGTGGGGAATACGGTGGTGGTGATCGAGCACAACCTGGATGTGATCAAGTGCGCGGACTGGATTATCGATATGGGGCCGGAGGGAGGAGATGGGGGCGGCCGGGTGGTGGCGGAGGGGACGCCGGAGGATGTGGTGGAGGTGGAGGAGAGTTATACGGGGCAGTATCTGAGGGGGAGGTTGGGGCGTGTGGCGGTGGAGCGGATTGCGTAACAGCGTGGCATACACACTGAAAGTGTGCAGCTCGAAAGAATAATTCTTTCGAGCTGCACAGCGTTTCCGGTTAGCGATGCCCTCGGCCATTACTTTCGCAATGGATCGCTCAAGACCGGATTCAGGCCGTTTGGTGGGGGCGGGGCGAACATGTTGTTGTTGGGCGGGGGCGGGGCTTGGCGCGGGGGTGGCGGCGCGGGGATTGGGGCTGGGGGCATTGGGGGCGGTGTTGGGTTGTTGCCTTGACCTCCTGTGCCGCCGGTTCGGGCGTTGCCGAAGTCGATGCCGTTGATGTCCATTGCTTTGGTGATGTGGATGTCGGCCGGGGCGGCGGTGGTTTGGGTCCAGCCATTCGGGGCGACTTCCTTGATTTTGTAGGTGCCGAGATCCAGGTCTTCGAAGGTGAATTCCCCGACGGCATTGGACGTGGTGGTGGCGACGGTTGCGCCGGTGGTGTCCTGCAACTGAACGACCCAGTTGGCGAGCGGGTTTTCGCGTGGGTCGTGCTGGGCGTTGCGGTTGGCGTCTTCGTAGATATGGCCGCTGATGTTGGCGTCGTAGAGGAAGACGTTGTCCTGGATGTTGGTCGTGGTGGAGTTGCGGCGGATGATGTCGGCGAGGCGGGTGTGTTCGAGGTCGTTGAGCTGTTGGCCGGAGAACTGGTTTTCGAAGAAGAAGCGGTCGCCGTCCCGGAGGCGGGTGAACTGGTCGGCGATGATCTTGCCGAAGAGAGGGCCGACGCTGGAGTCGGGGGCGTGGTCTTCGGCGAGGCCGCCCACCCAGAGGTCGACGTTGTTGACGGTGCCGTAGAGGGATTGGAGCTTGCCCGCGAGGACGGGGTCGGAAGTGATCTGGGAGAAAGACGTGACGGCGGGGAGGCCGAAGGCGACGCGCGTGCTGTTGTAGTCGGCGAGGCCGTGATCTCGGCCGCGCTGAATGTTGAGGGAGGCGAGATCGAAGCCGCCGGAGCCGGGAGGGCCAAAGAGGAAATTGCGGACGTCGTCGACGATTTTGAGATCGATTTCCTGGGCGTCGCCGGAGGCCGCGCCTTTGAGGAGCGGGCCGATGTCGCCGTCGTGATTTGGAAGG
>JBBRHH010000056.1:0-16873 GCA_038222915.1 Tepidisphaerales bacterium | reverse complement strand
CGTTTGGCGTTCGTTTTTATATGGACGGCCGGATGATTCCGGAGGCTTCAATCTGTTGGGCGTGCAACAACAGGTTTGGGAACGCTGTGGATGAGAGGTTTTCCTTTGCGTTTGATGGGTCAGATTTGGCGGCGCGGGAGCTTTTGATGATGTGCGAGGAGAGTATGGGGCGGCGAGAGGGGCGATTTGAAGAGAGATGGATAAGGGCCACAGGGACTGTGGCGGCCGGTGGGGTTGGGAGGGGGGTTGGGATGTCGGGTCTTTTGGTTAGTGGGCGCCGAGTTGGTGTCCGGGTTGGGGTGTCGAGGTTTAGTGTTGGAGTACCAGCACCAGGTTGGGCGGAGAGAAGAGGTCCGGCGAGCCGGGACCCTACGAGAATCATCTACCCGGATCAGCATTCGGGCCACGACGCCGCTCCGACCGGTGAGCAGCTGACGGTCGGCGGAACTGGCTGACTGGGGCGCGGCGTTGGATATACGAATCCTCTGTGAATATTGACGCACGAACGGAGGCGGCACTTCAACTTCTGCGTGTGAAGAAAGAAGTTAGCGGGCGGCTGGTATGAAGGCCGGGCAGGTGCCCAGGGCGACGAAGGCGAGGTTCTTGGTATGAGGGTCGAAGAGGACGATCTGACCAGCGAGCTCGAAGATGATTTTTTCGTCGGGGAGAACTGTGGGTTCGCGGATGTCCCACTCGAGGGTGGCCCACCCGATGGTGAGGTGCGCGGCGGGGCCGTTTGGGACCTGCGTGTCGAGGAACTGGTGATAGAAATCGAACTGGATGTGAGTCGGCCGGTGGCCTTCCGGGCGGAGGTCGAGGACAGTTTTGCGGAGATTACGCGACTGCTTCCAATACTCGGGTTGGAATGCGGACGATGGGCCGGCGTCGGCGAGGAGGAGTGGATCGGGCTCATGGAGGTTTGGTGGTGTGGGGCGGTTGGCGTATTGGATGGTGTAGTACATGGTGTCGATCTGAACGCGCTGCGGATCTTTGGCGAGGCTGATGCACAACTGGGAAGGTTTCATGAAGTCGTTTTGCACGACCTGGCCGATGGTTTGGTCAGGTTGGGTTTGGTCGAGATGGCGCGCGATGACGTGGCCGGTGGGATCGACCCAGTAGAGGGTGCCGGCGGGGAGAGGGCCAAGAGCGGTGAGCGTGCGGATATGGGCGTTAAAGGGAAGAGAGTAGCTAATCCAGAGGAACCAGGCGCAGATGAGGAGATACGAGATGGCGTTGACGGCGAGCGTGGCGCGGAGGGTGTGGCGGAACGGGCGTGCGTTGCGACGGGTGGCGAGGTGGACGAAGCCGAGCTCGACGAGGATGGTGATGGTGAACGAGAAGAGAACCATTCCGGCGACGAAGAGATTGAGTCGTTCGATTGGTCTCGGGCCCAGAAGAGCGGTGGTGGTGAGATAGGGAAGGGCGAGAAAGCCGATCCAGGCGGACAGGTAATTGGCGGCGATCATCCACCAGACAGCGCGGGATTGGCCGGCGAACCAACGCTTTAGTAATTTTCCTTCGAGGATTCCGATGAAGGCGTTCAGGATGAAGAGATACGTGACGTTGGCGAAGATCAGGGAGGTGATGGTGTTGGCGAGGGGGAAAGGCATGGTTTGCCGAATGCGTTATTGGATTTTATGGCGCGGTGATTTCGATTTCGTAGGAATCGTTGTCGTAGAGGTCGGTGAGGACTAGGCCATGGAGGGCGCTGGGGTGGAGTAGCGGGTCGTGGATTTTTGGGAGGTCGCCTGGGATTTTTTGGAAGGGGCCGTTGATGGTTTTGGCGGTGTAAAGCGCGTGCTCTTCCTGGCTGAGGATGATGACGCCGGTTTTGGTGAGGAGGAGTTGGCCGGTGGGAACGGTGGGGGCGGGGTTGGGTTCGGTGACTTTCAGATCGGGATAGCCGAATTGACAGAGGAATTTGCCTTGCTGGCGGCCGCCGGCGGTGTTCCAGTAGATGGTGCCGGATTCGGTGACGCTGGCGGCGGCGAAAGGATGCTCGCTACGCAGGATCGCACGCGATGACACCAGGACCTGGTCCTGGACGACGGTGATTTTCTGGGATTGGATGTCGATCAGGAGGGGATGGATGAGGCCGGCCCGGCCGATGAGAACCTGTTGAGCGACAGTTGGTGGCACGGGCCCGGTCGCGGGCTTGATGGCGGGGGCGGTGAGTGTGGCGGCGTAGGAGGGCTGGAAGGCGAGTTCCTTTTGACGCCAGGCGTCCGGATCATTGAGCGGACGCTGGTCACGTGCTTCCAGTATCACATGACATTGGGCTTTTTTGGTCGTGGGATTGAGCTCCAGATCGATGATCCAGGCTCGGCCAAAGCCGCCGGCGGCGATGATGTGGCCGGGCGCGAGCGGAGTGGAGACGAACCATTGGAGGGGCGTTTTCGGAATGCCCATTGCCTCCGAAAATTGACGTATTTCGCCGCTGTTGGGATTGATGGCGAGAATACCCTGGGGGTCGCCGGTAGTGGCGGCTGGCTTTTCAGAGACCCAGATGAATTGCCCGTCGAAGCAGGGGGCGCATTCGCCGATTTCTGTGACGAAGATCAGTTCCGATTTCCTCTTGAGAAGGTAGATGGCCTTGGAGGTCCAGAGGACGTCGGCGGAGGGGCCGATCGGAAGGACGCCGCGGATGTGGAGCGCGATGGGCTTGCCGGGATCGTCTTTACCGGCGACTGTGCGCCATTTGATCGGTTGAATCTGCATCCGCAACGGGCTGTTGGCTTCGACGACTGGAGCAGTTTGGATGGGAACAATGCGCGGCTTGTCCATGAAGGGGCAGAAGCCTTTGTCGAGACGGGCGACCATCAGGGCGGCGGCGGCCTGGCTGATTGGCGATGAGAAGCTCTTCATCTGCTGAAGCGCGTCACGGAGCTCGGGCGTGTCGTCTTGAAATGGAGCGGGAAATGCGCTGAAAAATTGTGCCAGTTCGCTGGCGTTCTCGAAGACATTCGGGCAATCGCGAACGACGCTGAGCTTGATGGCCATCGCCTGGGCCAGTTTTCCTTTCGTGACCTACCAGACCGGGCAATCTGCGAAGGTCGATGGTGTGGCGTCGTGGACTTTGGCGGCGGATTTGGCGCGGAAGATGCGGAAGACATATTCGCGCAGTTCATCGGGGGTGATCAACAGGCCGGTCGTCGGAGCGGAGAATGTGAGGGGGACGAGAGAGTTCTTGTCGGAAACGATGGGTGTGCTGGCGGCGAAGACGACGGCGTGGTTCATGCCGTTGCGCCAAAGTCGTGAAAGTGTTTCACGGTCGGAGGCGGGAACCGGTGCGCGACCGATGACGCGGCGGATGCACTCGGCGGCGCGATAGTGGATATCCAGTTGCTGGGGGTTGAGTAGAAGGCTGGCTTCGCTGAGTGCGAGAGCCTCACGGTAGTTGCCAATGCGGTAGAACTGCATGGCGCGATCATTGAGCTGGGCGGATTCGGCGGCAGGGTCGACGGGGGCGAGGGCCTTTTCGCCGGTCGCTTTGATGAGAAGGGCGTCGGCGGTGGATTGGATGAAGGCCGGGGCTTTGGCGAGGGGGATTTCGGATTCGGATTTGGTGTCGAGGGTTTTTTTCCCTTGTTTGAGCGTCAGGGTGATAGTGACAGTGGTGACGCCGTTGGCGGTCTCGTTGCGGAAGTCGCCGGTGAAGTAGAGGGGGAGCTTGCGGCTGATGTCGCCGGTGGTGAGGGAGAGTTCGTCGGTGATGGCGCGGGCTTCGTCCAGTTCGATCAGGAGCAGGCCGGCGTGGCGGGTGAGGGATTGCTCGAGGAGTTTCTGATAGGCGGACTGGTTGGACTCGAACTCGAAGCTGAGGTCTTTGCTGAGCAAGGGTGGCACGGCGACGAGGGCGGTGATGGGCTGTTGGAAACGGCGGAGGCCGGCCTGGAAGGCGTCGACGAGGGCGTTGGCATCGGCGACGCCGTCTTTGGTGAGGGGAATGGTGTTGCGGTGGATGCGGAGGCCCTGGCGCGTTTCGCAGAGGATGATTTCGATGGCCGGGTTGTCGTTGATTTTCGCGGGGTGCAGGAGGGCGAGTACGTCGGCCTTGAGGAGGTTGCCGATCTTCGCGCGTTGAGCGGTAGAGTCGGGGCTGAAGAGGGCCTGGAGTTGTTGTTCCTGCAGGACTTTGTCGACGTCGGTGCGCTCAACGAGGGTGGCGGTGTCGATGTGGGTGACTTGCTCTTCGAAGAGCGATGCGTCGGGAGTGGAGGAGAGCCTGGGGTCGAGAAGGACGCTGGCGACGGGCTTTCTGGATGGAGCGGGTTTGGTGGTGGGCGCGGCGCTGGAGCAGAGCGCAACCACGACGGCGGTGTAGAGGAGGCGCATGATGTGGGACGCTTGCATGGTTGCCTGGCCGATCGCTGATTGGAGTTGCCCGGAGGTTGGCGATTATACTCAATGAAGTAAGACGCTCCAGTGGCTGCAACCGTGGGAACCGCGATGCCGTACGATCACGACGACATGCACATGAATGAGTTTCCGGATGCGAGCGATCAGAGCCCGATCGACCTGACGCACACGGTGACGTGTCCCAAGTGCCGCAAGCCGGTGATGGAAGGATCGGTCTGCTGTCCGGGATGCGGGAAATACATTGCGTGGGATGAGGATGAGCAGTCGCCGGGCTGGATTGTCATATTGAGCGTGGTGTTTGGGGTGCTTTTGGCGGCTGGGCTGATCTGGTGGATTGTGCAGGCGGTGATTTGACGATTTGGGCAAAAGATTCGCGGATTGTGTAACAGTCTCGGACGCAACAGGCGATAAGTTACGCGGCCGATTGCGCCTTCCGTGGCGTGGCGGCATGCGGTATTCTCTCGACGATGATTCCGACTCCGGCGTGTGCTGGAGCAGTCTGGCGAAAAAGAATGTTGGAGGTTTGCATGTTTCGTAAACGAGTTTCAATCGCATTGATGGCGGTGCTGTCAATTGTGAGCGTAAAGGCCCGCGCGGAGTTTCCGGCGTTGCCGGGGACCGCGATTGGCGATGACAGCATTGCGGTGATCCATTTCAACACCGCGAAGTTTGATCCCGCGTCGGTCAAGGCCTCGGTTAAGGCGATCCTTGGCGCACAGGCCGGGGTGGCGGATGAGGGAATCAAGAAGTTCAGCGACAAATATGATGAGGTCATCAAGAGCGGCGCGCAGTCGATGACGATGGTGGTGGGATCGGCGGCGAAGAAGGGTGATGAGCCGAGAATGGCGGCCTACATCCAGATGAAGCCGGGTTCGGACGCGGCGGCCATACAGAAGGCGATGACCGCGGACATGAAGGATTCGGAGGCCGCGGATGCGGTTTTCGAGAAGTCGGGGAACTTCCTGGTCATGCACAAGAAGGGTGAAGACCTTCCGACCAAGGCCTCGGACACGCAGGCCAAGGCGCTGGCGGCGGCGGTGACCGACGCGGGCGACAAGGCAATTGTTATCGCGTTTGCACCGACGGAAGGTGCGCGGGCGCAGTTGACGGCGGAACTTGCCGAGAAGCAGGACATGCCCGCCCCGGCGGCTGAAGCGGCGGCGGCATTCATCAATGCCAAGTGGGTTACGCTGTCGGTGACGCTGGGCGATGCGCCGGCATTGGGTATCGGCGTGCAGGCGTCGGACGATGCATCGGCGACGAAGCTGATGGATCAGATCAACGCAGGCCTGAAGGAAGCGTTGGACAAGACAAAGGAAAACCCGCTCTTCGCGATGGCGGTGCCGCTCCTGGATGCACTGAAGCCGACGAAAGCCGGAAGCAAGATCACCATGGGCATCGACGGAAAGACGATTGCTCCGATGGCGCAGATGCTGGCCGGTTTTGCCGGAGCAGCAGGCCCGCGGCCTGGACCTGGGCAAGGCAACGCACCCAAGCATGTTCCGGCTCCGCAATGAGCCCTGCGTAAGAATTAGTAGAGATTGAATCGAATGATCGCGGCCCGGGAACTTTCAGGTTTCCGGGCTGCTTTGTTGTAGTCAGGCACGGACGATCTGGCGGTAGGCTTCGCCTTCGTTGATCGTAGGGCGTTCGGGACGGCCTTTGTGGAAGTAGACGAGTTTGGAATGGTCTACGCCCAGGAGATAGAGGATGGTGGCGTGGAGGTCGTGAACGTGGAGTCGGGTTTCGACGGCGTGGAGGCCTACTTCATCGGTTGCGCCGATGGTTTGCCCGCCTTTGACGCCGCCGCCGGCCATCCACATGGAGAAGCCATAGGGGTTGTGGTCGCGGCCGTCGCCTTTTTCGCTCATGGGAGTTCGGCCGAACTCACCGCCCCAGATGACCAGTGTTTCGTCGAGGAGGCCCCGCCGCTTTAAATCTCGCAAAAGGCCGGCGACGGGTTTGTCCATCTGCGCGCAGAGGCCGGAATGGTTGCCTTCAAGGCCGGAGTGGGCGTCCCATTTGCTGCCGGTGCCGTGGTAGAGCTGGACGAAGCGGACGCCACGTTCCACAAGTCGGCGGGCGAGGAGGCAGTTGCGGCCGAAGGATTCGGTGGTCTTGTTGTCCATGCCGTAGAGCTCCCAGGTTTCGAGGGATTCCTGATTGAGATCGACGGCTTCGGGCGCTTGGGCCTGCATGCGGAATGCCAATTCGTAGCTGCGGATTCTGGCGTCGAGCTCCGACTGCTCGGGGTGGGTTTCAGCGTGCTGGCGGTTGAGCTGTTCGAGGAAGTTGAGCTTGGCGCGCTGGCGGTCGTCGCCGACGTTGGCCGGCGTTCGCAGGTTGGCGATGGGTTCTGCGCCGCCCTGGAGCTTGGTGCCCTGGTAGACGGCGGGCATGAAGCCGCTGCCCCACATGCGCGGGCCGTTGATGGGTTGGCCGCCGGTGTCGGTGAGGACGACGAACGCGGGGAGATTTTGATTCTCCGAGCCAAGCCCATACGAAACCCAGGAGCCGAGCGAGGGTCGGCCGGCGAGGACTGCACCGGTGTTCATCTGGCAGACGCCGCCGGAATGGTTGATGCCGTCGGCGACGCAGGAGCGAATCACCGCGATATCGTCGACGACCTCGGACAGATGCGGCAGCCAGTCGGAGAGCCAGATGCCGCTCTTGCCGTGCTGCTTAAACGTTCGCTTAGAGGCGAGGAGCGGCGAGCCGACTTCGCCCATGGCGGTGATGACTTTGCCGAAGCTGGCGGGAATGGGCTGGCCAGCGAGGCGGTTCAGGGTGGGCTTGGGATCGAAGAGATCGATGTGGCTTGGGCCGCCTTCCATGAAGAGGAAGATGACGCTTTTGGCGGTGGCGGGGAACGGGGAGAGCTTGGGCGCAAGGGGTGAGGGACCCGTCGTGGGTTGGGCGCTGAGGGGATGACCGCCCAGAAGGTAGGCCATGGCGAGGGCGCCGAAGCCGCCGCCGGCTTTGGCAAGGAATTCACGGCGCGAGGTGGGGTGCTGGTGGTGGGGGAGGCCAGGGATGGAAGTGCGGTTGCTGGGCATTTCAATCGACGTAAATGAATTCGTTGGAGTTTAGCAGGGCGTGACAGAAGTCGATGAGGCCGGGCTCGGTGTCGGTGGGCTGGGTGGCCGGGGATTTACTGTGCCGGGACTGGAGAAATGTGAGGGCGGCTTCGGTTTCGGTGGCGCTGGGGACTCGGCCAAACGCGTGGCGATAAGCGGCAGTGACCACGGCGGCAGGGTCCGCGCTCAAGGCTTCGTGCTGAACGCGGGCGGCAAGGGCGCTTGCGCGCTTGAGCGGCCAATTCGCGTTCATCATGAAAAGGGCCTGGGTGGCAGTAGTGGTGACATTGCGGGCGGGAATGCTGCCGTAAGATTCGGGGGCGTCGAAGACGTCGAGGAGCGGGTCGCGGTTGTTTCTAGTGGTTTTGGTATAGATGGTGCGGCGGGTGTCGTTGAGGTCGGAGCCCGGGCCGCCGGTGCCGAGCTTGAGTTCGCCGGAGGCGGCGAGGATCGAATCGCGCACCTGCTCGGCGTCGAGCCGGCGGGAGTTCATGCGCCAGAGCCAGCGATTTTCCGGGTCCTTCACGCGAGCCTGTTCGGGCATGGGACGTAAGGCCGACTGGCGATAGGTGGCCGAGGTCATGATCAGCCGTTGCATCTGTTTGATGCTCCAGTCAGTTTCAACGAAGCGATGGGCGAGGTAGTCGAGCAGGTCGGGGTGCGAGGGAGGCGAGCCGAGTCGGCCGAAATCGCTGCTGGTGGCGACGAGGCCTTTGCCAAAATGATATTGCCAGATGCGGTTGACGATGACGCGGGTGGTGAGGGGGTGGTCCGGCTGGGTGAGCCAGTTGGCGAGGGCGGTACGGCGGCCGGTCGTCGTGGCGGTGGGGGTGATGACGGGGAGGACGAGGTTCTGGTTTTCAAGGACGCTGAGGTATTTGGGTTCGAGCGGGTGCGCGGGGTCGTTGGGGAGGACAACTTGCGGCGGAGTCGTCCCCACGTCGCTGACAAGCAGGCCTTGCGCGAGGGGCTTGGGTCGCTCGGCTTCAAGCTCGGTTAACTGTTTCTTGAGCGCTGAGTATTTCTCCTGCTCGGCGGCCGGGAGCTTGGGCTGGGGGTTCTCAGTCTGGTCATTGATTTGACGAATGGCAAGCTCGGCCCACTGCTCTTCGAGCGGGCTGCGCTCGGCCGCGGGCTTGTGGATGATCGCCTGCATCTCCGGCGGGAACTTCTTGATAAACGCCGCGGTGTTTTTCTCAAAGGCGGATCTTTCAATGGCTTTGATCTGTTCCTGGATCGGTGCAGCCGTGGCCAGCCAGACGTCCATTTTCGCGGCGTGATCGGCTTTCTGCGTTTCCGTGGCGAGCGGCACGTCGTCGCGCTGAACCATCGGCGCGAGGAAGGATTGCAGGCGGTAATAGTCGGCTTGGAGGATCGGGTCGAACTTGTGATCGTGGCAGCGGGCGCAGCCCATGCTCAGGCCAAGGAAGGCGTCGCCGGTCACGTCCGTCACATCATCCAGAATCTGCTGCCACTGCTTGGGAACGTCGCGCTGGTTGTATTCGTAGCCGCCGTGCCGGAGATAGCCGGTGGCGACGATCACGTCCGGCTCGTTGGGCGCGATTTCATCGCCGGCGAGCTGCTCGCGAACGAAGCGATCGTACGGCTTGTCGTCGTTGAAAGCTTTGACGACATAATCGCGGTAGCGCCATGCATTGGGGCGATACGCGTCCTGCTTGAACCCATCCGATTCGGCATAGCGCACGACATCCAGCCAGTGGCGTGCCCAGTGTTCGCCGTAGCGCGGACTGGCGAGGAGGCGGTCGATCAGCTTGTCGTAGGCGGCGGGGGATGCGTCGTTGACGAACGCGTCGACTTCTTCGGGCGTAGGGGGAAGGCCGTGCAAGTCAAAGGTGGCTCGGCGGATAAGAGCGATCCGCTCGGCTTCGGGCGCCGGGGTTAGGGATTCGGCCTCTAGCTTGGCAAGGATGAAATTGTCGACGGGCGTCTTGCACCAACTCGCTTGGTCTGGAACGGAGGGCACCGAGGGATTTTTCACGGGCTGAAACGACCAGAACGCGCGATCGGCATCGTTGATCGTGCGGTGCTTGCCTTTAAGAGGCGTGGTGGCGGTGGGGGTGTCGGACCAGGGGGCGCCCATCTTGATCCAGTCGGTGAGAATCTGGATTTGCTCGGCGGCAAGCTGGCCGTCGGGCGGCATTTGAAGGTCTTCGTCCTTGTAGTTGATGGCCGTAATCAACCTGGACGATTCGGGTTTTCCCGGCGTCATAACAACGCCGTTCTTGCCGCCCTTCAGAACAGCTTCAAGGGAGTCGAGACGGAGCTGCCCTTTCTGCTTCTTTTCCGCGTGGCAGGAGAAGCAGTTGTCAGCCAAGAGCGGCCGAACCTTGTTTTCGAAGAATTTGATGCGCTCGGGGGAGGCGGGCGGCTGGACGTCGGCGGCGTAGGCGGGCGAGATCAGAGCGAAAAAACAGAGCAGCCGCAGGAGATGCAGCGAGATTGACCACGGCCTGTTGCGGGTGTGGTGCATGTTCAAAAACGGTCGCCGACGTGCGTTGGAAATTATACCAGACGCGCGGAACACATGTTGCGGCTATTTGTTAGCCCAGAAATCGAGGACCGTCACGTCGGCCATGATCGGTCCGAGCAGGCCGCCAAAGGCCTTATGATCGGCATGAACCAGGTATCCGTCCCGGTCGGCCGCGCTGGCAAAGGTCAGGACAAAACAGTGAGTGAACCCCTTGTCATGCTTTTCCGGGCTCACATTAGTGCCCCAGTTGAGAGAGGTGATGCCAGGGATCTTGGTTTTGAGAGCGGCAAAAGCATCCTCAACCGCCTTGATCTGATCCTTGGTGGCCTCCGGTTTAAATTTCAGGGAGACGACATGGTAGAGCGTTTTACCACTTTCGGCCGGGGCCGGCTCGGCGGCGAAGGCCGGCAGGGCAGTGAGGGCGAGGGTGAGAAGGGCGAGGGCTGTGACGGTGGTGTTCATATGTGCGGGCTCCAGAATAGGGTTGCACGAAAACTAACCGTGGGCTGGGGAAGGTGCAAGCGATGCACTGAATGCTGAGATGAAGAACGGGAGCGATCGTATGATTTGAGACGTTGGTCACTTTGAAGGCGGAGGTGAGTGGGTGCGATGGTGCGATGGCTATTCAGGTATATTGAATCCGAATCATTGTCATGAGGTGGAGATGGACAAAAGCGATCTCGATCACGCCATCACATTGCTCTGCCAGCGCTTCTTATGGCACTGCGATGTTGACATCTTGATTGTTGGCGGTGCCGCCGGCATGCTCACCAATCAACTTGCCAAAGGACGCACTACGCGCGATTGTGATGTTATCGATTGTGCGCCGGATGCGGCTTGGCAGGCTATATCGGATATCGCGGTTGGGATTGGACAAGAGCTCGGATTGCCGAAAAACTGGTTCAACAGCGACATCATGATACGCTTGGATTGCCTTCCATCCGACTGGAAAGATCGCAGAACGTGGGTCGCACAGGGACCGCGATTGTCCGTCTTTGCAGTCAGTAGACCGGATCTCATCGCCATGAAGTTTCTTGCTCAGAACGCAGGATATTGAGGATTTAGGCGCTTTAAATGTCGATGAGACGGATATAATTTTCGTCAAGAACTTTGTGAAAGAGCTTTCCGACAGCGGTAGAAGCAATGCTGAGGGAATCGAAGAAACCGAAGAGATTGTGAACTCGTGGAAGATAAAGTGAATATCACGCCCCAACTTCTTGCCGCCCGATGGTCGCGGGCGGGGGCATTGTTCAATGCTCCGCCGGCCGCTGATTCCCCGGACTTGGAGGCTCTACTTCTGGACACGGCCCGCCATGCGCACGGGAATTCGCGGCTGTACACGATGGCAGCGAGTTGGTTGGCCTCGAACGATATGTTGATCTTGCCCGAGCGGTTGCGTGCATTGATTCGCGATGAATTGGAACCGCGCTTCCAGCCGGCAATGGGTCTTATTCTCGATACGGCTCGAGGTTGCTCCGGAAGTCATCGATTGGATGCTGCAATAAGCGCGTGTTCGCCAGCAGCAACGCCCGAGCCGTTTTTTGACGCGGAGCGAACCAATCCTGTGTTGCGAAAGCTCGCGGAGCGCCATGCGTCTCCTCTCTCACGCAAATGGAATTTGTGGGCGGGAGAGTTCAAATTGAAGAGCGACGCGATCAAGACGTTGGCCTCGATACTGCTTGATAATCCGATCTATCAAGATCGGCTATCCGAGGCGGGCACACTTGCGCTGCCGAACGCGCATGATCTCAGACCGGCTCGTCAAGCGGCCCGGGCTTCTTGAGTTGCAGTTGAGGTCAAGCTCACTCCTCCGCCTAAAAATCCACTCAGAACTCCGGATTGATGCGACAGTGGTTGAACTCGCGGATACCAAGGGATGGGGTGAGAGAATTGTATTACCATGGAGGAAGACGTCTGGTCACGGAACAGCCACGTCGAGCGATAAATGGCGCCTATTCGGAGGTGTCATGGCAAAAGAGAAGAAGCCCGGGAAAGTTCTAAAAAAGGTTGCGCGGTCCACCAAGCGGCCTGTCGATTCCGTCGGCCCGACGATCTACACCCTCAACATATTTCTGATCAGCGGCCCGATCGCAAGGGCCTTCGTCAAGAAAAACCCGGTGATTTCGCGAACGATTCAAATTCGTGGCGACCAGACGCTGGCGGATCTGCACGAAGCGATTTTTGAAGCCTACAACCGGTTTGACGCACACATGTACGAGTTCCAGTTGGGAAAAGGCCCGATGGATGGGCCGCGGTACGTTTTGCCTACGGCGTATGAATCTGACGATGACAGCCCTGCGGCCGGCTTGGTGAACAAAACGAAGATCGATTCGCTGCGTCTGAAGAAAGACCAATCCTTCGGATATTGGTTCGATTTTGGTGACGACTGGTGGCATCAGATCGATGTTGAAGCCATCGAGCCGGCCGCCACCGCGACAGGTACGTATCCGAAGATCACAAAGCGCGTAGGCAAAAGTCCGCCGCAGTACCCGAACAGCGAAGAGTGATACCGGCTTCGTCAACGCTTTCCACCAACGCGGCAAACGCGCAAAGTTGCCGAATCGTCGACAAATGCTTTCGCCACGGTGGAACGTCCAACGAAAAAAGGCCGCGGTCCCTCCAGGAACCGCGGCCTTGGCGATCAGTAATTTGTCGATCCACACTCAGTGAATCGGGAAGTGGGCGGCCAATCCTCCGATGCGGATGTCGATCTCGTCATGATGCCGCTCTTCGACCCGTGCCGGACGAACACAAATCTGCTCGCGGCGGATTTCAAAGTGGCCGGGCGTCACGATTTCCTGCCGGTTCAAGTCCTGAAAGTGACCTTCGCTCACAACCACCTGGCGCTTGATCTCATCAAAATGGCCGGCCGCGACCAGCACCTGTTTGTGAATCTCTTCGTTGTGGCCGGGGCGGACCAGGACGCGTTCCCGCACGATGACCTGGCGGAAGCGTTCATTGCGAACCACGTCGCGAATCTCGTACATCGGTTCAACCCAGACGCGTTCGCAGACGTCGCGATAGACCGGCTCAACCCAGACCTTGTCGCACACCGTATTGTAAACTGGCTCAACCCAGACGCGGTCGCAGACGGTGCGGGTGACGGGTTCGACCCAGACTTTGGTTTCGCGGGTTTCATAGACGGCCGGGACGACGATGCGGTCGTTGTCGCGATCCCGTTCATGGGCGCTGGCCGGCTGAGCGACAGCGAATACTCCAGCAGCAGTTCCAAGGGTCAGGCCAAGTGTTTTGTTCAAGACGACGCGTTGAAGTGTTTTGAGGAACATGACTGTCTCCCAGCGATTCGTTTCCATTCTTGTTGCGGTCACAATTGCCGCTTACGCAAAGATAGACAGGGGGGGTGGAGAGTTGGTTAGGTAGCGAAGTTTATAAGCAGCCGAGGGGGCCTAAACCGCGTTTTCGGGGCGTTTATGCCAATTATCACGCGATTCCAGGCTGATGGGGGCTAGCGTGCGGCTCAATCGCCGCAGCAACACTATGCCGTAGATCGCGAATAGGATGTACGCGCAGAGTGGAAGGGTCATCGCAAGATCCGGTTTGTCCGATGCCCGGCGAGGTGTGGTCGTCGGCGATAAGCTTACAAGCAAGGGTGAGAGATAGCGAAGCAGGATCGAAAAAGAGAGGCCATACATCACGAGGGATAAATCGCGATAGATGCGTTGGGCGGGAACTCGCAAAGCGATAGTTCGAAGATAGCGGAAGAATGTAAATGCGATCAGGGCCCCGGTGACGATGCTCCCGATGTACGGCAGACCCATCATTCGAAT
Organism: Tepidisphaerales bacterium; assembly: GCA_038222915.1. GTDB lineage: Bacteria > Planctomycetota > Phycisphaerae > Tepidisphaerales > Tepidisphaeraceae > JBBRHH01. Next base: position 3,158 of record JBBRHH010000056.1, on the reverse strand, counting down.
GCCAAAAATCCCCGCGACCATGAGTTGGAGCAGAATGTCGCCAACGATGGCCACACGAATTAGTTTCCGAACTTCAAAGCCCCTTTCAATACGTTGTGTGGCGGATTCAGGCGTTGTCGCAAGCCAAAGCGCAATGTCATAGAGCGCGGATATCGAATAACCTGTATACGCCAGGGCGCGGGCTGGCGTATAAATCGATAATGCGTAGCACAGAAAACTCAGCACGTAATCAGCGCAGATCAAAAACAGCGCCAACGACGCGAGGCCAACACCGATTTGAAGCCGTGCCAACCAAAGCGGATCGGAATGCTTGAGATAATCGCCCCGAATGGAAACGGAAACCTTTTGCCCACACTCAGGACAATCACTGTCGCTCGCAAGCGTGCGAAGGTTATAGCCGCACAAAGTGCAGGTGAGATCGAACCCAATCGTCCCGTTGGACACCTGATCGACGGGTGGTTCTAGATCCATTCATCTCCCCCTAGACGTCCATGATCTCTTTACGCTTATGATCAATCAGCTCATCCACCTTAGTCTCATAGCTCTTGGTCAGTTCCTGAATCTGTTCCTTCCCCTGCGTCACCTCATCCTCGGTGATGCCGCCGCCTTTTTCTTCGTTGTCGAGCGTCTTGTTCGCATCACGCCGCGCATTCCGAACCGCGATCTTGGCCGTCTCGGCGTATTGCTTGGTCTGCCCCACCATCTTCACGCGCACTTCCTGCGACATGGCCGGCAGCACCAGCCGCAGTTGCTTGCCATCACTCCTCGCTGTCATCGGAAGCTTTGAATCGCTGATCGCCTTCTCAATCAACTTCAGGTCCTGCGAATTGAACGGCTTGATCAGAATCTGCGTCGCCTCCGGAACGCTGATCATCGCCATCGATCGAATCTCCGTCGGCGTGCCGTAATACTCAACGCGAATGTTCTCCACCATCGCCGGCGTCGCCCGCCCAGTTCGAACCGTGCGGAGCTCGTGGCGCAGGTGGTCCATGGCCTTTTCCATGTGCTCTTCGCATTCGAACAAAATATCTTCCAGCGGCATATCGGCTCCAGATGTCTTTGGCTTTTCTCTTCCCAGGCGATTCAACCAGATTACGCTTTGACAGTTTCCTTCGGATAAATCCGCGTCCCCACCTTTTCGCCCCGCACCACGCGGGCAATGTTGCCCGGCACCTTGAGATTGAAGACGACCAGCGGCAGCTTCCGCTCCATGCACATGGTGATTGCCGTCAGATCCATGATCCGCAGTTGCTCGCGGTGCACCTGCTCATAGCTGATCTCGCTAAAGAGTCGGGCCGTCGGGTCTTTCTTCGGGTCGGCCGTGTAGATGCCGTCCACCTTCGTCGCCTTCAGCAAAACGTCGGCATTGATTTCCGTCGCTCGAAGTGCCGCGCACGTATCAGTCGTAAAAAAAGGATTGCCCGTCCCGGCCGCAAGAATAATCGCCCGGCCTTTCTCCAGATGCCGAATCGCCCGCCGACGGATAAATCCTTCGCAAACGCTATAGACCCCAATCGCCGACAACACCCGCGTCGGCTGCCCAAACTTCTCCATCGTCTCCTGCAACGCCAGCGCATTGATAACCGTGGAAAGCATCCCCATGTAATCAGCAGTGGCTCGCGGAATATGTCCATCCGCCGCAAACGTCGCCCCGCGGATAAAATTCCCACCCCCAACCACGATCGCCAGCTCCACGCCCATCTGGGATACTTCCACGCATTGACGGGCGATATTTTCCAGCTCTTCGGAATCGATCCCAAACCCTCCCTCTTTGCAAAATCCTTCGCCGCTGATCTTCAGGAGAATACGCTTGTACTGCAATTCGGGCATATGCCGTGCATTATAGCGATGCCCGCCCTAAACGAAACGGCCGATCAGGCGGGGTTCGAAACCTTATGTTTCACGTCGACCAGCACATGCTGCCGCTCATCCACCCGAACCGCCAGCCGATACAAACTGGTCTTGGCCTTCCCGCCCGGAACGCATTTGCCGCTCGGCGTAAATTTCGAGTCATGGCACGGGCACTGAAATGTGCCGTCGCTCTGTTTCTCAACGATGCATCCCTTGTGCGTGCAGACGCCGGACAACGCATAAACCGCGTCGTCAGTCCGCACAATGAAGAACGCCTTGAATGCGTCATCATCGTCATCGTCGTAGTGGGCGAATTCATCGTAAATGCCCGCCGTCGCATACTTGCTCATCGGCCCAGCGTCGATCACCACAGCCGGCCCCGCAGGCGGATTATTGGCCGGCCCCGTCGAAGGCTTATCGTCCGCCTTCGCAGTGCTCGCCAGCGCAGCCGCCGCCGACAACAACAAAAATTCACGTCGATCCAGCGGATTCATGGCGTGGTCCTCCGTACAAGATTCGACGGCGCAGTCGCACTGAACTGCTGCTTGATCTCGATCTGTGTTCGCCACCCATTCCCCAGATCGTGCGGATCGGCCGCATTGACCAACGCTGTCGGCTCAACCGCCGTGATAGTACTTGTGTCATCTTCCTTCGGAAAACTCATCACCGCGCCCGTATGCCCCTGAAACGCGGCGCTTCCGAACAGCGCCACCAGAATAAACAGGTTGGGGGCCGACGCCGGGCGTTTGTGCCGGTACAGCCTGATCCGCCATAGCGACAGTACAATCATCACGCCCACCATCGAGAAACCCAGCCATTCATGGATAACCATGCCGCGATCGTGCCGGCCAAGTTGGTTCATCCATCGCAGCCCCAGATACGCAGTGATCGGCGTCGCCAGCGTGCCGTAAAGAATACCCCAAAGCCCAACAGCCTGAAGCGATGGCTTTCGCAGAATACGCCCCAGCAGATCGCTCCCAAGCGAAACCGGGATCAGGGCAGCGGTGAAATTGACAAACATCGGATGCGGCGGTGGGAAATACATAATGCACCTTCAGTGTTCAGGAACACAGGAGTCTTTCGATCCCGTTCCTCTGCCTGTAATAGTTCGGAGAACCGGCGTTGTGGCATCGCATGCAAATTTCTACCCGCAGTTCGACACCCGATTTTTCACGGCTCGTCCTCCATTATCGGCTCACAACCCGGCATTCTCGTTTCCAACACCATATCTGGACTCGCCCTGCCCACCCTTTATTCCCGCCGTCGCCGGTTGCGACATTTTCCATCCTTGCGCGTACCATTCAGTG
>JBBRHH010000055.1:0-17180 GCA_038222915.1 Tepidisphaerales bacterium | reverse complement strand
CCAAGGTCGTTTAAGTCACCATGGTGGGACGCATGGGACGCACGGGACGCACCCCGCCGAAGTCGGGGGGGGGATAAGACAACGTCAATCAACGGAACTGACCGCCAGTTTGCACCGGCAATCGTCCGGGCTGTCGATTGCCATTCCGGATGGACCGCGATTCGTCGCTCCACTGCCACTCAGCGATCAGGATCGACGCCAGAACGCGAGCCCGATTGCTATGAATGCCGCACCGGCGGCGGCGAGCCATGAGGTGAGGGGAAGGTCGCGGGTGGGGAAGCGGAAGTCGATCGAGCGGGGCTGGGACCAATCTAATAGTTTCCCGCCAGTGTTGGCGGCCAATGCTTCCATGTTGGGGTGGTTGTTGCCGATGGCGCTGAATTCCGGGGCGTAGCGGCCTGCGATCGCTGTTCGATCGATGATGTGGCCGGCGGCGCGGACGGTGGCGAAGGCGGGGCGGCGCGGGGCCGGGAGCGTAAGCTCGTAGCGGCCAGGGGCGTTCTGGGGGATTGGGTGATGTGTGAGGGTGGTATCAGCTTCGCTCGTGAGTTCAAGGTCGAGTTTCTGGTCGTTGAGGTATCGGCCTTCTTCGGCGGCTTCGACGGTGACGTGGAGCTGCGCGGCCGGGTCCCAGGTGATGTGGAATCGCGGGTCGTGGGGGGCGTGGGCGGTTTTTGTTGCGATCGATTCGGCGGTTTGTGCGTCGAGCCCGAAGGCGAAGGCGAGGACTGCGCCGTCTTCGCCGAGGGTCCAGCGGGCGGCCATGGGGAGCGTTTCGTTGGATTCAGTGGTATCGGCCAGGACGGTGGCACCGGACCTGGTCCAGGTGCGATTCCAGAGGTCCGGGGTGCGCGTGCCGATGGATGCGAGCTCGCTGGTGAAGCGGACGGTTGCGGGGCGGCGATTGAGGCGGTCGGGGGCGGCGGCCTGGGCGAGTTGTTCGATGCCCTTTCGCCAGCCCTTGGAGTCGAGCGATTCCATGACCTGGCCGCCGGTGGCGGCGGCAATTTCGCGGAGGGCGGGGAGGGCGTCGCCTTTGCCGATGGCCAGGATGTGCAGGCGGATCTTTTTGGAGAGGAAGCCTTCGCGGATGGATTTGGGATCGGGAAGTTCGGTCTCGGCGTCGGTCATCAAAAGCAGTTCTTTGGGCAGCGCAGCATCGACATCGGCGATGAGGCGCAGGAGGGCGGGCTGGAGATTGGTGGGGCCGGTGGGTGTGATGGTTGGCGGCGGGAGGGAGATTGCCGCCGTGTCTTTCGCGCTTTTGCCAGTTGACCACCATTGGAGGTTTTCGGCGAAGCTGCCGACGCTGACGGGGTCTTCGGGCGGAAGCGTGGGGAGGAGGCCAAGCAGGGCGCGTTTTTCGAGATCCCATTTGCTGACGCCGGCCGCGCCGGCATCTTCCGACATCGAACCGCTGCTGTCGGCGAGCATGATCCAGTGTGTGGTGGGCGCGGGCGGGAAACTGGAGAGGGGGGAGAGGGCTTCGAGAAGGGAGCCGGCGTATTGGCCGGACGCGAAGGCATGATCGCCGCCGAGGAGAATGAGCGTACCGCCCAGGTCGCGGACGTATTGCTGGAGGCGGCGCTGTTGCGGGCGGGTGAGGGCAGTGGCCGGGACGTTGTCGAGGACGATGACGGACGGGGCGAGATATTGGGCGGGGTCGAGGGGAAGCTGATCGGTAGTAAATGCGCGCCAATCCTGCGGAGCGGCGGATGCGCCGATCCACCAACGCTCACTCGAGAGCGGCGGCGGGATGCGCGCCCAGAGGGTGTCATTTTCCGGCCAGGGGTCGTGCGGGTTGAGTTTCGCCGAGACTTCGCCCGACGCGGCGGAGAGGGTACGTTCGATGACGATGTTGCCGGGACTGGTGCGGGTGGTCGGGCCGGCAACTGGCCCGCGAAACTGGATGTCGCGCGGGAGGGGCGTTTGGTTGGAGACAGTGGCGGCGAGGCTATTGCCGCGCAGCTCCAGGCGCGTGACGGCGGCGTCGGCAGGGGATTCAAGTTTGGGATCGGCGACGATGTAAGTGGGCGGGGCGCTTGGAGGGAGGGTGAACTGGCAATCACTGAAGAGGAGAATGGCGGCGGCCGACGGAGGGGCGAAGAGCGTGGAGTCGGCCCGGATGTCGGGGAGGATGTCGCCAGGTTTTACGGCGTCGCGGTTGTCGGCGGCGAAGTAGACGACGCGGTGGGGGGTGTTGACGAGGTACCGGTTGATGTGGGAGATGAGCGCGTCCCGATGGCGGTAATCGGCGGTGCGGGTGCTGGGGGAGAGGTCGACCATGACGACGACTTCCTGGGCGACCGGGCGGAGCCACATGAGGCCGCCGGCGGCGAGGGCGAGAAGGAACAGGCCAAGGGTGGCGAGCAAATACGTCGAGCGCGGGAGGGCGGGGCGGCGGATGGCGGTGATGAGAACGATGAGGGCGACGGCGGCGACTGCGACCCAGAGGGAGGTGGGCGAGGAGAAGGTGAAGGGAATGTAGGCGAGCATGAAAGGGTGAGCGTGCTGGCGAAATTGCGGGAATCGGCCTATCGTCGTGAACGGGCTATGTAGAATGTAGCCCGCACGCGGCGAAGACTCGGTACCGTATTTTTCGCTTTCAGGTCAATTTCGAAAGATCGTATCCCATGGCAATGCAACCGGCCAGATCGACAACTATCCTGAGTGTGCGGCGCGACGGGCAAGTGGCGCTCGGAGGTGACGGCCAGGTGACGCTGGGGAACATCGTGGCCAAGCAGGACGCGGTGAAAATTCGCAGAATCGGCGGCGGCAAGGTGCTGACGGGATTCGCCGGATCGGCCGCCGATGCGTTTGCCCTGCTGGAGCGGTTTGAAAAGAAGCTGGCGGAGTTTCCGGACAATACCAAACGGGCTGTGATCGAGCTGGCCAAGGACTGGCGGACGGATCGCGTGCTGCGGCGGCTGGAGGCGATGCTGGCAGTGGTGGACAAGAACACGAGCCTGATCGTCAGCGGGGCGGGGGATGTGATCGAGCCGACGGATGGGGTGATCGGGATTGGGAGCGGCGGGGCGTTCGCGGCCGCGGCGGCGAAGGCGATGTTGCTGCATTCGAAGCTTTCGGCGAAGGAGATTGTGGATGCGGGGCTGCGGATCGCCGGGGAGCTTTGTATTTATACGAATACGAATGTGAAGGTGGAGGTGGTGGAGTAGGGGGGGATTTCGTCTACCGCAGAGACGGGGAGGCGCGGAGGAGGATACGCAGAGGGGGTTGTCGAGGTGGGATTTCCGGAACTTCTGAGGCGCCTGCTGATGAAAAATGCATTTGGCGTGCGATGATGGATCAGGTACGCCTTTTCACATGTCTCAAGATTCCCGTCAGATTTTGTCCTACGCCACATCGGTTGCCAAGGTTGGCCAGCGGGTGCGGTTTGCGCATATGACGGCGCTTCTACCGTTTGGTGGCGGATTGCTGCTGGGGGGAGTTGTGGCGCACGTCATCATTCGGAATCGGGTTGACGCACGGCATTTTGTAGCGTGCGACCACTATGAGTATCCGGGGCGATTTACTCGGTGAGATGCCCATCGCTCATGCGCGCCTGCCGCGGAAAAGTCTGGGCGAGTTCCGGGCTATGGGTGACCACGATGAGCATGGCGCTGGATTCCCTGGCCACCGCGTGAAGCAGTGTGCCGATGGCATAGGCGTTTGTTGAGTCAAGGTTGCCGGTGGGTTCGTCGCAGAGAAGCATGGCGGGGCGGTTGATGAGGGCGCGGGCGATGGCGACGCGCTGGCGTTCGCCGCCGGAGAGTTCGGCGGGGAGATGGCCGGCCCGGTCGGCGAGGCCTACTTTTTGAAGGAGGTCCTTGGCGCGGGTGAGGTCGGCGTCGCTGACTTTGCCTTGCGGGAGGCGGGGGAGCAGGACGTTCTCCAAGGCCGTGCACTGCGGGAGCAGGTGATGGTCCTGGAAGACGAAGCCGACTTTGTGGCTGCGAAACTTGGCGAGGTCTTTGTCGCGGAGCGTGAAGGGGTCTTGGCCGGCGAGGCGCACCGTGCCGCGCGTGGGGCGGTCGAGGGTGCCGAGGATATTGAGCAGCGTGCTTTTGCCGGAGCCGCTGGGGCCGACGATGGCGAGGGATTCGCCGGGGGCGAGGCGGAGGGAGACGCCGCGAAGGACGACGAGCGGGGCAGACGGAGTTGGGTACTCCTTAACGACGTCGATGACTTCGAGCTGCGCTGATTCAGGCATGGATAGAAGGATAGCGGGGCAGGCGCGGATGGTCCAAGACCAAAGATTCAAGACGACGTTACATCCCCGTCAGCCGCTCGGTTGAATCGCCGAACTTGTCGAGGCGCACGCCGGCCTTTTCCATCAGCGTCAGATAGAGGCTGCACATCTTGCGGTTCGGCTGGCCGAGGAAGTCCATCGTCTTGCCGGTTTTGATCTTGCCGCCGCCGCTGCCGACCAGCACCACCGGCAACTGATCGTTGTTGTGATTGCCGGTCATCATGCTGGACATGAACAGCAGCATTGAGTTGTCGAGCAGCGTGCGCTCGCCCTCCTGCACCGCGTCCATTTTCTTCGCGATATAGGCGAGTTGTTCCGTGAAGAAGCGGTTGACCTTCAGCCAGTCGTCGCCGTCGGAATGCGACAACAGGTGGTGGATCATGTAATCGACTTTGAGGTTCGGGAACCGCAGCGACGAGTGGTCGTTGTTCAGTTTCAGCGTGCACACCCGCGTGGTGTCGGTCTGGAATCCGAGCACGAGGATGTCGCACATCAACCGCATGTGCTGGTCAATGTCCTGCGGCAATCCATCCGCCGGGCGGGGCATGTCCGGCTTCAACAGCGTCGGCCGCCAGCCTTGCAGCCGCCGGTCTTTCCCGGCCTGATCAATGCGTGTTTCAATCTCACGCACCGACGATAGATATTCATCCAGGCGATGCTGGTCCGAACGGCTGACCTGCTTGCGGAATCCGTTCGCGTCTTCACGCACGGAATCGAGCACGCTCTTGTCGGCCTTGCCCACTTCGTCGCGGAAGAGGCGATCGAAGGCGAGGGCCGGATAAATCTCCAGCGGCGTCGGCGTTGTCGCCGAGCTCCACGAAATGTGTGAGCTGTAGATCATCGAATAGTTCTTGTGCAGCGCCGCGATCGACTGCTCGCAACCGAGAACTAGGCTGGGCACCTTCGTCTGGTTCTTCAAACTCTCGGCCACCACCTGATCCATACTGATGCCCGACTTGATCTCGCCGCCGTTGGCGAGGTGTGCGCCGGTGAGCAGGTTGCCGGTCTGGCAACTGTGAATGCCGCCAATCAGCGCTTCCTGGTTGTACAAGCCGCGCAGGAAGAGCAGCTTCTCTTTGACCGGGGCGAGCGGTTCGAGGACTTTCCCGAGTTCCATCGCCTTGCCTTCGCCGCGTGCCCACCATTCCTTGCTGTGAAAGCCGTTGCCGGCAAAGAGACAGGCCAGCCGCACCGGGGCTTCTGAGCCGCCCGAGGCGGGCTTGTCATCGCCCCAGACGCGCACCGATTCCAGCCAGGGCAGCGCCATCGTCACGCCCAGCCCGTACAGGAAGCGCCGCCGCGACAATGGGTAGAACGTCAATTCACTGGCCATGATCTGCTCCTTCGATTCTTACTCGTCATCAGTGTAATCGCTGCCGCGGATCGATCGAAACTGCGGGCTTTGCACAATAAGCAATACCGCGTTCGACAGCCGGCCTTCGGGGCTCTTGAGCTGCCCGGCCATCTTGTCGATGGTCGTCTGGTCCGTCAGCATAGCAGAGCGGCCCAGCCCATATCCAAGCAACCGCTGGCAAAACAGCCGAACCACCACATCCTTCTTCTTCGTCAAAAGGTAGTTGCGCAGGCCGTCAATTCCTTCCAATTGTGTGCCGTCCTTCAGCTTGCCCTTGCAGTCGATCGGCATTCCGCTGGCTTCCTTCTCGCGCAGGCGGCCGATTGCATCGTATCGCTCGAAGGTAAAGCCGATCGGGTCGATCCGCGTGTGGCAGACCATGCATGATGCATCGCTGGTGTGCTTTTCCACCATCTGGCGGGTCGTCATGCCGGCGCTGCTCTCTTCCTCCGGCAGCTTCGGGACGTTGGCCGGCGGCCTCGGGAGCTTTTCGCCAAGCAGCGTCTCGACCACCCAGTTGCCACGCAATACCGGGCTGGTGCGCGAAGCGGCCGCCTGTTTCGACTGCACGCTTCCCAGTCCGAGAATTCCGCCGCGCCCGAACTTCTGAACACCGTCCACTTTTCGCCAGGCGGGGCCGGTGACGCCAGGGATTCCGTAATGTTTCGCGAGTGCTTCATTCAAATACGTGTAATCGGCGTCGAGCAGCCGCGCCACCGGTTGATCGTTCTGGAACAGATCCTGGAAGAACAGGATCGACTCCTCATACATCGCCGAGCGGAGTTTTTCGTCGAAGGTTGGAAAGAGCTTTTCGTTCTTCTCGTTGAACTCATCGAAGCCGCGCACGTGAATCCACTGCGTTCCAAACTCAATCGCCAGGGCGCGCACGCGCGCGTCTTTCAACATCCGCCGGGCCTGCTCCGAGAGCACCTCCAGCTCGTGCAATTTGCCAGACGCGGCGACTTTTAGCAGTTCGTCATCCGGCGCGGTCGACCAGAGGAAATAGCTGAGACGGGTGGCCAGTTCCCAATCGCTGATCGCGCCGGCCATCTTCCCAGCCGGCGGTTTTTCGATCCGGAAGAGGAACGAAGGCGATACGAGGATCCGCGCCAGAACATTGCGGATGGCATCGTCGCTGGTCATCTCCTTGGTGCGGAGCGATTGATACAGCGTGACCAGGTCATTGCGCTCGTGATCTTCGAGCGGTCGACGAAACGCCTGGGCCGCAAACCGCAGCAGCGCCTCCATCTGCTTCGGAATCGCCCCTTCGAGTTCCTTCTCAAACGCTTCGGCGCGCAGACGGAACGGCTCGCGCTTTGCTTCGAAATACTTCTGCACATCCTTGGGCGCATCCTGCGTCGTAAAGCCGATGAACAGTGGCAGGTATGTGTTCTCCTCCACCGGCCAATGCGTGATGAACCGGTGTTCATCCCACAACCGTTCCAGCCGCTGTTTCTGCGCATCGCTCAGAAACAGCCGGATCAGCGGCTCATCTTCGCGGTGATAGCGCTTAAGGCAGACCACTTCATCATCTGGAATGATTTTTGGAAAGCAGATGAAGACCGGAAACGTTTCGCGGAAGGCCGTGAATCCGGCGACCAGTTTCTTCAGGCTTTCGCTGCTGTTGGCGGCCACATCGCTCGACTTGCGGTCCCAGCTTGCGCCGGGACGACCCGCCAGTTGCACCTGAAACTGCACAACGCGATCGCCGCCCTCCGCGGCCACGGCTCCATCCACAACAAAGTGGCGGTCCTGAAACATCGGCGCGGGCAGCCGGAGTTCCACCATCTCGCCGGCCGCCGCCGCCACGCTCGCATCATCGGCCGGCTTTTGGCCGAAGCGGTTTTTCTCTAAACCGAAATGACCATCTCCATGCGCCTTCGCCAGCTTTCTGACGTCGAGGCCTTTCAGCAAAACGCTTTCGGGCGAAACAATGCTGTCGTAGAGCACGCGGCTGGCGCTTTTGTCATCGGTGGGCTGCGTGCCTGAGAAGAGTGTCTGCGCCTGGCTGGCCAGCTTTTCCGCATCCGCCTTGCGGGCGGGATTTTTTGCGGCCTCGCGCCACTGACCGAGCACCGAATCCGCCGCGATCATCGCCTTGCCGGCTTTGGTATTTTTCGAAGACTTGGACGGACCTTCCATGAAGCTCCACACGTCCTTGTTGCCTGCCTTGTCCGCGTGCGGATTGCCGTCCAGGATGTTGTCGGCGATATCGGCCGCGAGGTCCCAGGTCTTGCCGGCCTTGTCTTCCTCGGCAATCGTGAAATTGATTTCCGTCAGATCGCAGGTGTGATCGCCGTTCCAGGCGTCGACCGCGACCACCAGCGAATCACCCTTCGCCACCGTAATTACCTGCGGCTTGATCACCGCTTCACCGCCAAGGTCAATCACGCTGCCGGCCAGCATCGCTCCCTGATCGCCGCGCCGGTGCTCAACCCACCACTCGACGCCGTTGCCGCACGACGGGTGCACATGGGCGATCTTTCCGCCGATGCGCACTTTTCCTTCCACGGGGCTTTTCCAGGAAACGGCAACAAAATCGCCGGGCGTCGGATGCACGCACACCTTGTGCGGCCCCATGGTTCCTGGGACTTTTTCCGTCTGGTCGGATGCATTCGATACCACCACCGGCAGGTCTCCGCCCTTGCGCTTCCATCCCTTGATTGCCGGCGTTTTCTCGTTTTTCGCGGCCTGATCCTCAAGCATCTTCAGCGGGAATGCCGGCGTCCATTTTTCGTTTGTTGCCTCCGCCACCGCCTGTGGCGTCACGGGTTGAATCGCAAGCAGCGTCACCCATCGCTTGAGCAACTCACCATCCAGCCCGCGTTGTTTTGCAACTTCGTCGGCCGACAGCTTCGCATCATTCGCCAGCTCAACCGTCGCCGACAGATACTTCGAACTGTTGGTAAAAATGGACGGATAATCCAACTCATACGCCGCCCCAAAATCCGCGTAATCCTTCAGCAACAGTGTCGGCTTGTTCGCCCCCTCCATCCGGAGCTTCCGCCAGATCACCGTTCCGCCCTGTCCCGTTCCAGCCAGCATTTTGCTGGTGAGATGAATCACCACTTCGCTCTGCCCGGCATCGGGCTTCAGGCTCACTTCCAGCGGCGCCGTGTCAACTCCAGTTGGATCATTGGCCACCTGCCGGGTGTCGCCATTGATATAGCTGCCGATCTTCACCATCTTCCACAGCCGTTCCTGCCAGCCGCTGATCTCGGCCACCAGCCCCGCCACATCCTTTTCCGATGCCTGTCGCCAATGCTCGCGAATGCCATCCAGAGGCACTGAAGGCGTCTTGTCGTTCAGCGTTGCCCACAAAATTCCCAGATACTTCGCGTTCAGCTTCTCCTTGGCCGCAACCGCTTCCAGCGTCATTTCCTTCGACGTCAGTTTCTCGCGATAGCGCACGGTCGCGGTCAGATACTGCGCAATGGGCAATTTTCCGTCGCCGGCAAATTCGCCGTAAAACGTCCGCAGGTCGTTGTGAATTTCGTTGGTCCAATCGCTCTGGGATTTTGTGGCTGAAAACCGAAATCCGTCCGGCAGAAACACCGCGTGTGCCGCGACGTCCTTTCCCGCTGCCATGTATTTGTCGAGCAGCGTCGGCGACATATCCACCAGCGCCTCGGCCGCGTTGGTAAACCCTTCGCCGGCCGCGCCGTCCGCCGGAAACTCCCGGGTCGGCTGCAGATCAACCCCCGTCAGATCGCGAATCGTGTAGTTGTATTCCGCGTTGCTCAGACGCCGCAGCGGCACAAAGCCCGGATCACCCGCATGTGTCCGCGCCTCTTCGTCGAGAAAACCCCGTACCCACCCAACCATCTTTTTCCGTTCCTCGGCCGTCGGCTGCTTTTTGCCTTCCGGCGGCATTTCTTCTGATTCCACCATCTCAATCATCTGCACCCACGGCTTCATATCCCGTCGGATATGCGCCAGCGTCGTAAATCGTTCCAGGTCGAGGCTTCCCTTGTGCTTCTCCGTTGAATGGCATCCCATGCAATATTGTTGGACCAGCGGCCGGATGTCCTTCGAAAACGCTTCGTGCTGATCGGCCGCCGTCGCCATGCCGCCCGTCGCGCAAACGAACGTCAACAGCGCGATCCCCGTCGCGAACATCACTCCACCATCGCCGGCACCACGCGTTTTGATTGACATTGTCACAACTTCCAATGCGCTGAAAACCAATAGACAGACCCCGATTGCTTACCGGGAACGCCGTTCGACTGTTGCTTGCCGCAATAGCCCCTAAACGTTTCGAAACCACTCGGATTGACGGTCGACTTTCCCCGCTTCCAGCCACGCCAGCGGCGTTACATCCGGCTCAGCCGGGATAATCGTGCTGCGCGAAAAGGTCTGCGCCGGCGCTGTCTTCGCGGTCGATTTCGGAATCGCCACCACGATCGCTCCGAGTTTCCTCGTCAGCATGAAATTGTTGCTCGTGTCGCTCACCTGCTTGGCGAGCAGCGATACCGTGTATGTTCCGTTGTCGGCCGCCGTCCACTTCCCGCTGGCATCCGTGAATGTGTAGGTCGCAGTCCGGGCATCCCCGTCGCCGGGCTTGTGAATTGAAACGAAGTGCGCCAGCCGTGAATAGTGGTTGGGTCCGGTGATGCGAATGTCGGTCGAGTCCAGCGTGCTCACTTTGATCGCAACGTTGTCACTGTAATTGACCTTGAACGCATGCGGCGTTTTGGTGGCGGCCGTGATGCTGTTCCGTGTCATGTAACCCGTTGGGCGGGTGCCGTCCCGTTGATGTGTTGGAGGTGGCGGCGGCGGTGGGGGAGGTGGAGGCACAATGGGCGGCGGGGGTGACGGCGCGTGACCGGCCGTCAGACCCGTGTCTTTTAGAATGGCCACGTCCAGCGTCGACACGTGATAGCGCGTCACGACCACCGACCCCAGGCCGCTCATCAAGTCATCCGCCAGGTCGCTCCCAGGCCCGGAATTGTTGGCCACGTGATACATGTCCTGCACGGTCAGCGGAACCGGCCCGCCATAATCCGCCTCGGCCGCGGCACCATTGAAATAATAGATGCCGTTCTTGTAGGTCACAAACTTATCAAAAGTCGATTCCTGGTTGTCGAAGAGCGTCCCCGTCGCGCTGTCTCGAAACCCGTTAAACCCAAGCACATGCCCCATCTCGTGCAGCATGATGGAGTAACCATCCTGCATGTCCTCGGGAACCTGGCCGGTTGAGTTAGGCCCGGGATTCGGATCAAACCAGATCGAGTTCACCAGGCTCGAGGTGTCGATGGTGATTTCCCCGTCCGGCGCTGATCCGTTGGGGTCTACGCCGCTCACGATCTTGTCGGTCGGCGCGTATTCATTGACGACGTTGTTCCCAACATGCCCCACGACGGCCGTGCCGTTCGAGGTGCTCTCGGCCAGAATCCCGCCGCCAAGGTTCACGAAGCTGACCTGAAGTTCAATGGTGGCAGTGCGATACGGAAGAAACGCCGACCACTCCCCGGCGGCCGCAATCACGTTGGATCGGATCTGATTGTAATACGCTGTATAGGTGCCATCGTCGTCAAAGCTGACGTGGTACGTGATGGCGAAGAGGAGTCGAGATTCCAGGGGCTGGAACAAATGCATGCCGGTCCCAATTATACCTCGATATTGATCCAGCGTGCTCGTCCTGGGCGAATAAAGATGCAACTCTTCGAATGTGATTCTGACCGGTCGCGATGGGGGCATCAAACCGTCATTGTGCGGAAAGCTTGCCCGTACTCGCCAGACGAATCGCGTCGGCGAAATCGTTCAATCCTCCCATCCGTCCCGCTCGAGCGTCCGAGGTGCTCTTATATACCCCCTTGCGCAGCGCCCCAGAAAGTCATCGACGGTTTGGCGTCGATCGACTTTTCGTCAACGCACCGTATGGTCAACTCGACGCGCGAACCTGGCTTGAGGCAAGAGCATCGCATCTGGACTATTCTCGCATTGACGAAGCCTACTTCGCCATATCCTTCGCCTTGGCTCGCACTTCATCAATGTCGCCGGCATAGAGGAACGCCTGCTCCGGAAGATCGTCCGCCCGGCCGTCTACGATGTCCGCGAAACTGCGCAGCGTATCCGCGATCTTCACGTACACGCCTTTCTTGCCGGTGAACTGCTCGGCCACGATGAACGGCTGGCTGAAGAATCGCTCGATCTTTCGCGCCCGGCCGACCGTCAGCTTGTCCTCTTCGCTCAGTTCGTCGATACCCAGAATCGCGATGATGTCCTGCAGATCGCGATAACGCTGCAGCATCGACTGAACGCGACGGGCAATGCGGAAATGGTCCTCGCCGACGATTTCGGCCGACAACGCGCGGCTCGAAGACGCCAGCGGATCCACGGCCGGGTAAATCCCCTTCGAAGCGATCGATCGTTCCAGATAGATAAACGCGTCCAGGTGCGCAAACGCATTCGCCGGTGCCGGATCGGTGGGATCGTCGGCCGGCACGTACACCGCCTGCACTGACGTGATCGCGCCCTTCTTCGTCGACGTAATGCGTTCCTGAAGCTCGCCCATTTCCGTGGCAAGCGTTGGCTGATATCCCACGGCGCTGGGCATGCGCCCGAGCAACGCCGACACTTCAGCACCGGCCTGCGTAAACCGGAAAATATTGTCAATAAACAACAGCGTGTCCGCGCCCGTTTCGTCGCGGAAATACTCGGCCATGGTCAGCGCGCTCAAAGCCACGCGAAGACGCGCGCCCGGCGGTTCGTTCATCTGCCCGAACACCATCACCGTCTGATCGATAACGTGCTTGCCGGTCGTGCCGATTTGCGCTTCCTGCATTTCCAGCCACAGATCCGTGCCTTCGCGGGTGCGTTCGCCCACGCCTGCAAACACCGAATAACCGCCATGCTGCTGGGCGATACGGGCGATCAGTTCCTGAATGACGACCGTCTTTCCAAGGCCTGCACCGCCGAACAATCCCGACTTGCCGCCGCGAAGAAACGGCGTCAGAAGGTCAATAACCTTGATGCCCGTCTCAAACACTTCGGCCTTTGGCGACAGATCGACAAACTCAGGCGGTTCGCGATGAATCGGCCGGCGTTCGGTCGTCGTCACCGGCCCACGATTGTCGATCGGCTCGCCTAGAAGGTTAAAAACGCGCCCCAGCGTCTCTTTGCCCACCGGCACCGAAAGCGGCCCGCCCGTATCAACCACTTCCATCCCGCGCCGCAATCCGTCCGTCGAACCCAGCGCCACCGCGCGGATGCGGCTGCCGCCCAGATGCTGCTGCACCTCGCCCACCAGATGCATCGCCACACCCGTGTCCGAGTCGACGCGAATGGCATTATAAATGGCGGGAAGCTGATCTTCGGGGAACTCTGCGTCAAACGTGGACCCGATCACCTGGCTGATTTTTCCGGTCGATGGCATATGTTTCCTCTTGGAGCGGTGTCGATTTTTAGCCCATTGGCCAATGTACTCAGCCCGCGCCGCTTCCGGCGGGCATTTGAGAGGGGGGAGATTGTACGATTCCTTCACAATGTGGCAAGCCGGACCGTAATCGGTGACACTTTCATTGCGTTAAGCCGACAAATAGCCGCGTTCTCGACGGTTTAAAGCAATATGGCCGAGTCCACCCTCCAATACGCCCTGCGCCCTAATGCCCGTCGCCGACGTGCTTTTCGACGGGCCGTTCTCCTACTGATTATCCTGGCCGTCGCCATCACGTCCTGGAAATGGGCATGGCCGCTCGCCGCAAATGCGATGATGGTCTACCACCAGACCGAATGCCTCAACTACTCAGCGCCGCCCGATGAGGTCGTCTTTGATTCCGACCCAAAACGCGTCGCGCTTCTGGCCAACGATCCGAACTATGTAATTTTCGGCGGCTGCGCCTTTCGCAAATCACCCCGGGAACTGACACTGTTGAATGGAGGCAATGCATTATCCGGATCAACGCCGCCTGCGGCCCTCCTCTTTCTTCACGAGCGACGCGCCGGCGGCGTTTCCCGCCTCGTTCACGTAACGCGGATCGCAGCCGCCAACAAAGGCGCTGACTTTAGTATTGGCGACGACGTAAACGCGTGGGCAACGAACCTGGCCACCTCCAAGTGCCCAATTCTGTCTTACGGAACGATTACATCGACCGATATCGATGAGAACGACCCGTCCACGCCTCACACCAACATCCGCATCTACGCCGGCCAGCCAAAGCCCGGCAACCCGTCGCGCTTCACCATCCGCTACGAAGTCGACGGCAAAACAATGGTCGCCGAAGGCTTCATGACGGAAGATGGCTCGGTCGACATTGAGCCCGACGGATTGTCGACGCAGAACGTCATGGATGAAGGCACAGTGGATTGAACCTCCCCGTCGCAACGTGCGTAACCCCTTAGCGGCCGATAATTCATGCGTTCACGGTCCTGATCACAATAAAAATGGCAATTCTGGGTCACAACCGCGAATTGGCCGCGCTCCGTTCCGTGAGGTAATCTCTATTAGACGCGGTTTATTGCTGAGATAGACCGCCACAGCACCAGTAGTTGGACGGCATCGGCCCCCTGTCTCATCAGACAGCCCCGGGTCGGTAGCTTCAAAGAAGCGAAGAGGACGAGTTAAATGACGACGAAGCGACAAGCATTACGGTTGCGCCCGCGCGCTCTCCTGGCCGGTGCCGTGACGCTCGTTCTTTCCACCGTTCTCCACGCCGAAGACCGCACCTACGACGGCACCAACAACAACACAACCATCACCACTTGGGGCGCCTCCAACACCGATCTCCTCCGCATCGCCCCGGCCGCCTATGCCAATGGCTTTTCCGCGCCGACCGGGGCAAGCCGCCCCAGTGCCCGCACCATCAGCAACACAGTCTCCACCCACCCTCTGAACGACGTCACCAACAGCCGCTCCATGACCGACATGATCTACGCTTGGGGCCAGTTCCTCGATCACGACATCGATCTCACCCCCACCGGCACCACCGAAGCGTTCAACGTCGTCGTTCCCACCGGCGATCTCTCCTTTGATCCAACAAGTCTCGGCAACAAAACCATCCCGCTCAATCGCTCCATCTACGACCCCGCCACCGGCACCACCAACGCCCGCCAGCAGATCAACGTCATCAGCTCCTACATCGACGGCTCGGTCGTCTACGGCTCCGACTCCACCCGCGCCGCCGCCCTTCGGTCCGGTATCGGGGGCAAGCTCGCCACCAGCGCCGGCAACCTCATGCCCTTCAACACCGGCCTCCTCGCCAACGCCAACGACGCCCACATCGTCGCCGACAACCAGCTTTTCCTCGCCGGCGACGTCCGCGCCAACGAAAACATCGAACTCACCGCCGTGCAAACCCTCTTCATGCGCGAGCACAATCGCATCGCCGATCAGATCGCCACGCTCAATCCAACTTTTACCGACGATCAGATCTACCAGGCCGCAAGAAAAGTCGTCGGCGCAGAGATTCAATCCATCACCTACAACCAGTTCATCCCCACGCTCATGGGCAACAACGCCCTCACCACTTACACCGGCTACAAGCCCGGCACCAACGCCTCCATCGCCACCGAATTCTCCACCGCCGCCTATCGCTTCGGCCACAGCCTTCTCGCCAATGATGTCGAGTTCCTCAACAACGACGGCACCACCCTCCAGCCCGAAATTCCCCTCGCCGGCGCCTTCTTCAACCCACCCGCACTCATCGGCCCCGGCATCAACCCTATCCTGAAATATCTCGTCACCGGTCAAGCCGAAGAAGTCGATACCAAGGTCGTCGAAGGCGTCCGCAATTTCCTCTTCGGCCCTCCCGGCTCCGGCGGCCTCGACCTCGCCTCCCTCAATATCCAGCGCGGCCGCGACCACGGCCTGGCGGATTACAACTCCACCCGTGTCGCCTACGGCCTCGCCGCCGTCAACAACTTCTCCGACATCACCTCCGATCCCACTCTGCAAGCTGAACTCCAATCCCTCTACGGCAACGTCAACGACATCGACCTCTGGGTAGGCGGCCTCGCCGAAGACCACCTCGCCGGCGCAAGTCTCGGCCCCACCTACGAGGCTATCCTCGCCGACCAGTTCGAACGCCTCCGCGACGGCGACCGCTTCTTCTACCTGAACGACCCCGACGTCGCCTCCCTCCTCGACTCCCTCGGCCTCACCGACAGCGACCTCTCCCTCAACAACATCATCCAGTGGAACACCAGCCTCACCGACATTCAGGCCAATGCGTTCAGCGCAGATTTTACGCCCGTTCCCGAGCCAACCTCGATCAGCCTCCTGGCCGGCGGCTGCATCATGCTCCTGAAGCGCCGACGTCGAGCCAACATCGCCTGAGCTCCCTGAAAATCACGCAGGATTCTTCGACACCGCTGCATTAAGCGGTATCATCTGCCTGCGCATTCACATCAAACCCGTCGGCTGCTCATCGAGGTACGTCGCATGCAATCCATACTGAAGGCATTTGTGGCAGCTTCATTCATCATCGCCGGCATCGCGGGATGTGATCGGCACAAGCCGAACCAGTCGACCGAAGATTTCGAAGCACGCCTTGCGGCCGCGATGACGATCACAAACACCAGCTCCAAAGACAGTGCGCTGACAACCGTGGCCGCCGATGCCGCCGACTTTGGTGCCGGTGACGTCGTAAAAAAGGCCGTGATGGGTATCACCAGCAGCGGCGATCGCGATTCCGCGGCGCATGACGCGGCATTGCGCCTCGCAAAAGCTGGCAAGCGCGCTGCAGCGCGCGAAGTCGCGGCTCTCATTACGTCCAGCAGCACCCGCGACGACACCCTCAATACCCTCGCAAAGGGCAAGGAGTGACGGCCCTAATCGTGGAGACTCACCTCATGTTCACTTTTTGCGTTTCGCTTGCGTCGCCCGGCGACATCCCCTAAGCTTCCCACCCAAGGCGTTCTAAGTAGACCGCCATATTTTTCCCATGACCGGCCAATCGGTTTCGACTGATAGCCTGGTGTCGAGGAGACGCTAAATGTCCATTACCGCAGAGAAGAAGACGCAAGTCGTTGGCGAGTATCGCATTCACGAAAAAGACACGGGGTCGCCGGAAGTGCAGATCGCACTCCTCACCACGCGGATCAATCAGCTCCGCGAACACTTTGAAAAGCACAAAAAAGACCACGCGTCCCGCCGTGGACTGCTCAAGCTCGTCAGCCGCCGCAACCATCTGCTCAAATATCTCACCCGCCAGGACCGCGAGCGATATCAGCAGATCATTGGCCGACTTGGCCTGCGTAAGTAACGAAATTCCCCGCAGGGGCACGCATTCGGCGTGCCCCTGCGGCGTTTATAAGAGTCGTACCCCGGTATTCCTCCACATCGTCCACTTGGCCTGAGGTCGATCTGGCAGAACCATCCGGGGGCCGCAGATGCACATTTGTGTGCCGAAGAAATTCATGAGTGCCGAATGAAGTTCGCAGAATAGCAGCCAACCGCATTCTGCCTTCTCCATTCTGCATTCAGATTTTCCATCTGTGGCCAACTCATCCTGAATCCGTCATCCCTCCAAGGCCACCAAGGAAAATCGTTCATGCAACAAACTCGAGTAGAACGCCAAATCGGCGGCAGAACCCTCTCCATCGAAACCGGCTCATGGGCCAAGCTCGCCCACGGCT
>JBBRHH010000054.1:0-17223 GCA_038222915.1 Tepidisphaerales bacterium | reverse complement strand
GCCGATGATTTCAGCGCCGGCGAGGTCGTTGAGTTTTCGTGGATCGTTGAGGCCGGCGAGGACTTTGTCGATGGAGGCGGCGAGGGCCTTGGCTTTTTCTTCTTTCTTTTGATCCGTGAGAGGAGATTTTGGATCGAGAAGGTCCTTCAGGGCAGAACCAGACGTCCAGGGAGTTTTGTCAGGCGGGAAGCCATATTTCTTGAGGGCGTAATCCAGCAAACCGTCGAGTTCGTAACCGCCGACGGTCGTCAACAGGGAGGGTTTGTCGTTCAGGATGTCTTTGATTGTCCTATCACCTGATGACGGTGCGGCGGCGGGCGCCCTGGTCGCGCCGCCGGTTGCACCGCCGGTCGGGTTGATGAGCGGCGCCGGGGGCGCGGCGTGAAGAATCTGGACAAGGAGCATGGAGCCGGCGGAGAGCGCCAGCACGGAGCGGATGAGGCTCCGAGTTTTGTGTTGCTGTTTCATGAATAGACCCCAACAGTTGTAAGCCGCTCTGGGCGGGCGATGCTCGCCGCCGCCGTTGTCAGGCGGCGGCGAACTTCAGCGGGCTCGGGCGGGGTGTGACATTGATCGATCGTTACTGTTCTCGGACTTTGGCGAAGGCGATTTTGGGGAACTTGGCTTCCAGGGCAGCACCGTAAGCTATCACGATATCCTGATAGAGGATTCGATTGAGCGGGTAGATGGTGACCTGGATGTCGGAGTCCTTCTTGCCTTCGGTGGTATAGTCCTGCCGCTTGTCGAGAAGCGCTTTCTTCAGTGCATCATCGCCTTGTATCTTGCGGCCGCCGATACGGTAATTCTTTGGTCCATCGATCCAGACGTCCACCTTGGTCTTGGCGAGTGGATCGTCCTTGCCCGGAGCTGCCGGGCCGGTTTCGGACATCGGCATGTTGCTGCGCAGGAACGTGGTTGCACCGGTGAACGTACCGGTCAACATGAGGAAGATGAGAATAACCATAACCACGTCTACGAGCGGGGTCATGTTCGGTCCTGAGTCATAGTGGACCTGTTTGGATTTGCCCATTTTCATAGGGAACCTCGATTCAATAAGTGGAAGCCTGGAACTGCAACGTTACTTGACAGCGTTGGGATCTCCCTTGGTGGCTTCGAGGTTGTATTCCTTGACGTTTGCAAGTGCACAAGCGAATAACGCCGGGCTGATGGCGCTGTAAGGCGTGTCGCCATCGGCGCGGATGACCGCCTTGAGTTCCGGCTTGTTCTTCTTCAACTTGGTGAGAAGGTTGATCAGCGGTTTGTTGTCGCGATCGTCGCCGTAGTGCTCCAGGGTTCCCAAGCCAGGATCAAGTGCGGTATAGGTCGCGCCATTGCCCTGCTTTACGATGTTGATGGTGACGACGTTGCCGGGATCTTTGATGTCGCCGCCAATGACGGACTTGGGCGGGGTTTTGACGGCGGGATCAACGCCGTTGGCGACGCCGATCTTGGCGACCAGCATGTAGAAAATAATCAGACACATGACGATATCGATGAGAGGGGTGACGTTGACGCCACCTTCCTTCATCTCGGGCATGGAATGCTTTTTCATATGCAAGCTCCTAATCGAGTAACTGAGTGAATAGACAGAAGGTTGAGGAACTGGCGCGCGGCGAGGCGCGGGCTGATTCTCAACAACTGGAACTCAGCAGGCAACGCTCATCCCTGTGCGGGGATGGGCGGGGCCGGGATGGGAGCTTTGCGAACAGCGGGAGCGGCGACCTGCGGTGCAGCGCCTGGACGGGCGGCGCCGGCGACGGCGGACTTTTCGGTCGGCTTGATCGCCAGGAGGAGTTCTTCGGCAAGAAGAGCGCCCGAGACGGTGAGGCGATCGACCATGGTACGCAGGATACCGAACGACGCGAGACACGGGATGGCGAGAAGCAGGCCGAGCATGGTGTGGCACAGTGCCTGCGAGATACCGCCGGCGAGCTTGGCGGGATCGGTTTGGCCGCCGCTTTCCATCATGGTTTGGAACGCCGTGATCATACCGAGCACGGTGCCCAGAAGGCCGAGGAGTGGCCCGAGGTTGCCGATGATGTTGAGGAACTCGATTTTGCGGAATTGTTCGGCGGTCTGTTCGCCAATGGCGGTTTCCATGGCTTCCTTCATGGCGGGGAAGCTGGGGGCGCGCTTGAGGGCGGGGTTGAGGGCGCGGCTGACGAAGCTGGGATCGGTTTCAGTGAACTCGATGAGTTCCTTGAACTGACGATTGGCGATGAGCTCGCGCATGTGGTTGGTGGTGGCTTCGGGCATCATCACGCTGCGGCGGTTCTTGATGAACCCCTGGATGATGAGGGTGACGCCGAAGATCGAGCAGATGCCGACCAGAATCGCGACGAAGTCGATGTTGTGGATGATGAGGCTGAATGGATTGCTGTGGTGGACGGGTTCGGCCCCGGCACCGCCAGCATCTTGTGCCCAGCTATTCGAGGCGGTGATGGATACACACACCGCTCCGAGGAGCAAACAGAACAACAGGACTCGACCTTTGGAAAAGGAACGCATGGAACTATCCTCTTCTCCCGCATTTGGGAGACGTTGGGCAGCACTCTCCAAAGACTCGACGGCTGGAGCCGATCTCACTCGCTCAATCGGCCTTCGTAAGAGTAGGGAGGTCTGGGGATCCAGTGGGCAGGAGAGTCAGCCGGAAACTACGTCTCTGGCACCGACTCAGCGTCACGCTGGTCTTTTTTCCCAGCTCCCTTAGCTGTGAACTCAAGATGTTGGGGGCGGGGAATTGGTCATCCGCCCGGGTTTCGAAGTTGGCTGGCACTTCGAAGCCCTGTGTCAAGCCGATCGCTCCACGCACAGGGGTTGAAAGAAAACCTCTATATTGATCGGAGCAAAGTGCACACTTTGCCCGTAAATCCTCGTTTTTTGGCCTTGATTAAACTTGCAGGGACGGATTTAGCAGAATCATTTTCGAAATTATTTCTCGGCGACTTTCTTGAAGATGCCGCCGTTGTCCTTGGCGATCTTGCTCAGCACTTTTTCAGGATCTTCACTGGAACTGGTGATGAAGGCGATGGTGTTGATTTTGACTTTGTGGTCTTTGTTGTGATCGGCGATCCATTTGGCGACGGCTTCGTTGTCGTCGAAGTCGCCGTCGGTGAGGAGGAAGATCAATTGGGGGTGTTCCTTGAAGGCCAACTCAAGGGCGGGGATGGGGTTGGTTTGGGCGCGGGGGGAAACGCCTTCGACGAACTTGGAGCACTTTTCCTTGTTTTCGGCGTTGGCGGGGAGAAGGACGTCGCCGGTGGTGAGGCCTTTTTTGTCGGATTCCTGGAAGAAGATGACGTTGAAGAATTGCTGGCCGGTCTTGAGGGCGTTGACAGACTTGACGATTTCCATGCGGAGCTCGTCGAAGCGGGAGAGCATGGAACCGGAGGCGTCGCAGACATAGGCGACGTGGCGCGCATTGCCGTGAGAGCCCAGGAAGTTGGACTTGGGTCCGATACCGCCGCCGCCGCCGGGCATGCCATAGGGGGCAAGCGCGCCGCCGGCGTCGCCGGAACCGCCGCCTGAGCCGTCACCCGTGCCGCCTGTTTTGGCGCCAGCGCCTTTGCCGACAGAGCTATTGAGTGAAGCGGCGATGGGGATAGCGTCTGCGCTGGTGTCGCCGGAGCCGCCGCCGGGCATGACGGCTTCTTTGCTGTCGGCCTTGTCGGCGATGCCTTTGGCGTCAGGGACGTCGAATTTATCCTGGGCGGCGTCGCGCGAGGCATCACTGCCGAGGCCGGGATGGGGAATACCGCCGATGTCGCCGGTATCGATATCACTGCTGGGGATGACGACTTGTTCCTGCTGGACTTTGATGACGGCCTGGACGGCTTTGAGGGTGAGGAAGGCGAGAGCGATGAGGCCGACGTGGAGCATGAGGGAGGTGAGGAAGGGCATCACCTCCTGGACGAAGGGTTTTTGCCAGAAGGAGATTGGAACAGCGGGCTCCTGGTCTTCGGGTGTTTCGGGAGCGCCAGCGATGACCTGGGAGGGAGGAACAGCGACCTTTGGGGTCGGAGCGTTAAATGCTGGCCCGGTAGAAGTTTGTGGTGCGCCTGGAACCTTGGGGACCGGGGGAGGCTGAATCGCCATCTCGTACTCCTGCTGACAGGGGAATTTGGATCCACAGCGGGCGCTGCGGTTCCGCCAACGACGATTGTAACACTTTATTTACGGGATTCCAATATATTTGTGCTTGGCCCGCAATTTTCGGAGGTACTCCTTCAACAAAGCGTCGTCCGATGGCGCGGAAGTGTCAGGAAATCGAAGGAGATAGGGATCTACGGACGGCCGAACTGGTGCCGGGCTAGTCGAAACTGGTTCAGGAAGACGCGGACAGGCAATGACTATTGGGCCTAAAGAACCTGGTTGATTCGGGAAGTCCGCCTGCAACGCGTTGGCAGGATTTGGCGGGATTGGCGGAGTGGCGATGACATTTGTTAGGTCAATCGAGTCAAACGGGGTGGGGTCAATCATCGCACCGTTGGGTGTGTCCGGCGTGTTGGCCCAAGACACTTGAATCACGCTGTTTTGTGGGCCGATCGTCGCAGCGGTGCGCTGGCCCACATAGACGAGGAGGCCGATAACGCCGAGATGGATGAGGAGTGAAGCTGACCAAGGAACGGCCGCGTGGCGATGTACCCTTCGCCACAGGCTCGTCTTCCGTGGCACGACTTTCGGTGGTACCGAATAGTAACTTAGAATTTTCACTGGCCTCCCGGGAGATGTTCAACTCGCATTCAGCAAATCCAGCGTACGCCTTCGCCAAGACACTCGTCAATTACAAAGCTTAGAAAAAGTCACGGCAGAAGGGGACGGGGCCGTGACTGAATGATTCGAGCAAGTCGAGCCGTTTTGAATTGGTGGTCTGAAGTTGGCCAAGATTTGCAGCGGCGTCTACAGGAAGGTCGCCGCACACGATTGAGGCCCATGTGATATCGGAACAGTCGATATCCGATGTTGCGTCGGTGGCCTTGGCCGATGCTTGGCCGTTTTTGATCTCGAGTTTAAGTCGCGATGTGTGGCCTTCGGTTTCGTGGATGGCGATTGTCAGTGATCCGGCGATTTCGGGTGGGTATTTCAGGCTTTCGAGCAGGCGCTGGTGATTGAGGATGCGGAGTTGCATACGCGTATAGGGGCGGCACTCACTGGTGGGGTGGCTTACGAAGCGGTGGGGGATTTGGGTTTCGCGCAGGAGGCGGTTGAGCGGGAAGTCGGCGGGGAGGGTGAGGCTGGCGTAGCTGTACTGGTCTTTGAGGCTGGCGAGGAAGTGGAGTTGGCGCTGCAAGACTTGCACGTTGTCGAAGTAAAAATCTTCGATGCGAAGGCCGTCGCGTGTTCCTTCGCGAATGTTGTAGACGTACATCCAGCCTTGAATGTGGTGGTGGGCGGGGGCGGGGTCGACGATGACGAAGCCGTCTTGCCATTTTTGGATGTAGTGGGACCAGACGCCGGCGGGGCGTTCGATGTCGCATTGGCCGGCCTCGACGGTGCGCTGGCGGCAGGCTTGGAGTTGGGGGAGGTCGGTTTCTTTGTAGAAGCGCATGTTGCCAGTGGGTCCGGTGGGGAGGACGGAGAGGGGGATGGTCCAGTCGCAACGGCGCTCAATGAGGCCGTAGCCGAAATGTTCGTAGTAGCTGGCGCGGAAGGGCATGAGGGCGGAGACGATTTCTTCGCGTTCACGGGCTTTCCTGATGACCTCGGCCATGATGGCGGAGGCGACGCCTTTTTCTGATGAGGCGGAAGTTGAGCGGCGGCGCTCGGTTTTGATGGTGCCGACCCAGGCGACGCCCTGGCAGGAGATGGGGACGCCGCGCATCCACATGCGGAGGGAGAGGCTGGTGGCAGTGCCGATGGGATCGCCGTTGCGTTCGGCGAGGAGGAAGTCGCCGGCGTTGGCGCGGGTGTCTTCGGCCATGCGTTCGTTGAAGCGGGCGGCTTCACGCAAGGCGGTGCCGTAGCAGTGCAGGCGCGTCTGGGCGACGCGTTCCGACTCGTCGTGGCCAACCCATCGCATGGCGATGCTCATATGGGCGGCGCTCCATCGCTTTCGTTGGGCGGGTCGGCTTTGTGGTGCTCGGCCTCTTCCATTTCTTCCAGCGGGACCTGGATGTCGGCGTCTTCGTCGTCGTGGAAGTGGCTGGGGCGCGGCCGGGGCGGAACCTGACGGTAGAGATCGACGATCCAGCGGCGCAGAATGAAGTATCCAAAAAGGATGATGAAGAACGCGCCGATGGCAATCTTCTGCTTGACGGGCATGCGTGTCGTCTCTTGAAAAGCCGGATCGGAGCCAATCCTACCGCCTCCTGCCACAATGGCAAACCATCTTTTGTGGCTGCCAGCCTGACAGTTGGGCGGGAAGACGCGGCGGACTTTGATG
The DNA here is from genome assembly GCA_038222915.1 of Tepidisphaerales bacterium. Classification (GTDB taxonomy): domain Bacteria; phylum Planctomycetota; class Phycisphaerae; order Tepidisphaerales; family Tepidisphaeraceae; genus JBBRHH01. Next base: position 10,841 of record JBBRHH010000054.1, on the reverse strand, counting down.
AGAAGGGCGAGCGCGCAACGGTTTACTGGTGTGGAAGTTATGGATGGAGTCGATCGGGGAGGGGGATGGCATCGCGTTTGTTTAGGGCGCTTTGGAGCACAGCGGCTTTGGTCCGCGCGCTCAGGACAACGAAATTCATTGATCTATTCGCGAAAGGAGACGAGTTATGGCGGCAAAACTGCTGTCTTTCGACAGCGAGGCGCGCAAGTCGCTTCTGACAGGTGTTCAAAAATTGGCTCGGGCAGTGAAGGCGACTTTGGGGCCGCGCGGCCGCAATGCCGTGATCGATAAGGGTTGGGGCGCTCCCAATATCACCAAGGACGGGGTGACGGTTGCCGAGGAAGTGGAGCTCAAGGATAAGTTTGAGAACATCGGCGCTCGTCTCGTGCGTGAGGCCGCCACCAAGACAAGCGATGTGGCGGGCGACGGCACGACCACCGCGACGGTTTTGGCCGAGGCGATCTTTACGGAAGGTTATCGCAATTTGACGGCTGGCGCCGATGCGATGGCGCTGGCGCGTGGGATTCGCAAGGCGATCGCGGCGGTGACCGCGGATCTTAAGAAACAATCCAAGCCGATCAGCGGCAAGGCAGACATTGCGAATGTCGCCACCATTTCCGCCAACAACGATCGCGAAATCGGCAACATCATGGCCGACGCGTTTGAGCGGGTTGGCAAGGACGGCGTCATCACCGTTGAAGAAGGCAAGAGCCTTGATACGTATGTTGATGTTGTGGAAGGGATGCAGTTTGACCGCGGATATCTTTCGCCCAACTTCATCACCAATCCTGACGAGATGACGGTCGAGATGGACAAGGCATTCGTGCTTGTGTTCGAAGACAAGATCTCGGCGGCGAACAAGCTGATTCCTCTGCTGGAGAAGATCCAGAAGGCCAAGCGGCCGCTGCTGATCATCGCGGAAGACATCGAAGGCGAAGCACTGGCGACGCTGGTGGTGAACAAGCTCCGCGGCATCTTGAATATTGCGGCCGTGAAGGCGCCGGGATATGGCGATCGCCGCAAGGCGATGCTGGAGGATATCGCGATCCTGACCGGCGGCCAGGCGATTATGAAGGACCTGGGAACTGAGCTGGACAAGGTTGAGATCAGCCAACTCGGGCAGGCCAAGCACATCCGCATTGATAACGACAATACGACGGTGATCGAAGGAGCCGGGAGCAGCGAAGCCATTCAAGGGCGGATTGCTCAGATTCGGCGTGAGATCGAGGGAACGACTTCGGATTACGATCGCGAGAAACTCCAGGAGCGTCTTGCGAAGCTGGCGGGTGGCGTTGCACAGATCAACGTTGGCGCGGCGACCGAGGCCGAACTGAAGGAAAAGAAATCACGCATTGAGGATGCGCTTCATGCGACGCGGGCCGCGGTTGAAGAAGGCGTTGTGGCCGGCGGCGGCGTGGCGTTGATCCGGGCTCTTAAGGCTCTCAACGGCGGCAGCAACCTCAAGCTGGAAGGCGATGAGGCGGCTGGCGTGAAGATCATCCGCACGGCACTGACCGTTCCGCTTCGCACGATCGCCGAGAATGCCGGCACGAGCGGCAGCGTGGTCGTTCGCCGCGTGATGGAATCGAAGGATAACCAGGGCTACAACGCCCTGACGGATGAATATGTGGATGTGGTGAAGTCCGGGATTATCACGCCGACGAAGGTGGAGCGGACCGCGCTTCAGAACGCGTCGGAAGTGGCGATCCTGTTGCTGACGACGGACTGCATCGTTGTTGAAGCACCCAAGAAGGAAGCCGAAGGCGGCGGTCATGGTCACGATCATGGCGGCGGCATGGGTGGTATGGATGACATGATGTGATGAAGAGTCGCGCGGTCTCAAGCGAGGTCCGAGATGCCGACCTGCCTGCGAGTTGGTGCGTATCGTCTGTTTTTTTACTCAAATGATGCCAATGAACCGGCACACATTCATGTAGAAAAAGAACGCTCGCAGGCGAAGTTTTGGCTTAGCCCGGTGCGATTGGAATGGAACCGCGGCTTTAGTCGGCATGAGATCGGTCAAGTCCGAAGGATTGTCGAAGAGCATCGAGAGCAGTTGTTGAGGTGTTGGGATGGTTACTTCAACGGTTGAGATTCGTCTTTCGCCGGCAGTAAATGTCAGCGTGTCTGATGACACGCTGAGCGTTGATCTGGCGGACGGGCGTACCCTTTCGGTGCCGCTGGAGTGGTTCCCGCGCCTCACGCATGCGACGATCGATGAACGGTCGGCGTGGCAGATTTCAGGCAACGGCGATGGGATTCGCTGGGATGGCCTGGATGAAGATGTGAGCATCGAAGGACTTCTTGCAGGACGACCGTCCGGCGAGACACAGGCATCGCTGAAGCGGTGGCTTGGTGGTCGTCATCAAAGTTGATTGAACAGTGCGAATTAATAGAACGAGGAAAGGTATATGAAACTTAAACCCCTGGCAGATCGCGTGATTGTGAAACAGTCTGAGGCTGAGGAGAAGACCAAGAGCGGGATTCTTCTTCCGGATACGGCGAAGGAAAAGCCCACGAAGGGCAAGGTTGTCGCCGTTGGTCCGGGCAAGCTGGACGAGAAGGGCAAGCGAATGGAAATCGGCGTTCGCGCCGGCGACAACGTTTACTATGGCAAGTACGCCGGGACCGACGTTGAGGTGGATGGCGAGAAGCTCGTCATTTTGCGCGAGACGGACCTGCTGGGCGTGCTGGAGTAATTGATTCGTTGAACTGAAGCGTCAACGGATCGATCGAACAATTGAATCGGAGCGAAAATCATGTCAACCAAGCAAATGAAATTTGGAGTCGACGCCCGGGCGGAAATTGGCGCGGGTTTGTCCCAGCTTGCCAGGGCCGTCAAGGCGACACTCGGGCCGCGTGGCCGGAATGTTATTCTGCATAAGTCTTTCGGCTCGCCGCGCATCACCAAGGATGGCGTGACGGTTTCGAAGGAAGTGGAGCTTCCGCAGCCTTTCGAGAACATGGGCGCAAAGCTGATCAATATGGTCGCGAGCAAGACGGGCGACGTGGCCGGCGACGGCACGACGACCGCCACGGTGCTTGCTGAGGCCATCTATAAAGAAGGCCTGAAGTATGTGACGGCGGGTGTGAATCCCGTGCACATTCAGCGTGGTATTCTCAAGGCCGCGGAAGTGGCCGCGGATGCGATCACAGCAATTTCCAAGAAGGTTAAAGGCCGCGAGGATTACAAGCGCGTGGCCACGATCAGCGCCAATGGCGATGAGCATATTGGCGATCTGATGGCTGACGCGATGGAGAAGGTTGGCAAGGAAGGCGTGATTACGGTCGACGAGGGCAAGAGCACCGAGTCGACGCTTGAGTACACCGAGGGCATGCAGTTCGACAAGGGATACTTGTCGCCTTACTTCATGACCAATCCGACAACGCTCGAGGCCGAGTTGGAAGACGCGCTTATCCTGATTCATGAAAAGAAGATCAGCAACCTGGCGGAGCTTTTGCCGTTGCTGAACAAGGTTGTGACGTCGAGCCGGCCGCTGCTGATTATCGCTGAAGACGTTGAGTCTGAGGCGCTGGCAGCGCTGGTGGTAAACCGCCTGCGCGGCATTTTGAATGTCTGTGCAGTGAAGGCGCCTGGGTTTGGCGATCGCCGCAAGGCTCTCATGGGCGACATCGCCACGGTGACCGGCGGCAAGTTCATCAGTGAGGACATTGGTTTGAAGCTGGAGAACGTTGAGATTGAAGATCTCGGCAGCGCCAAACGGGTCCTTATTGATAAGGACAAGACGCTGCTGATTGAAGGCGGCGGCAAGAAGAAAGAGATCGAAGGCCGGGCGGATCAGATTCGCCAGCAGATTGAAAAGACGACCAGCGATTACGACCGCGAGAAGCTGCAGGAACGTCTTGCGAAGCTGACCGGCGGCGTGGCCGTCATCCGCGCGGGCGCGACGACTGAAACCGAAATGAAGGAACGCAAGGATTTGATCGATGACGCGCTGCACGCCACCAAGGCGGCGGCCGAGGAAGGGATTGTGCCGGGCGGCGGCGTTGCTTTCCTTCGGGCTATTGACGCGGTCATTGCGGGCAAGTCGAAGGTGAAGGGCGATGAGAAGCTTGGGTTTGATATCCTTGCTGAAGCGCTGCGGGCGCCTGCTGCACAGATTGCTGAGAATGCCGGCGATGATGGTGAAGTTGTTGTCGCCCAGGTGCTCGAAAACAAGAATGCAAATTACGGCTATAACGCGGCGACCGGCGAGTACGTGGATATGATTAAGGCCGGTATTATCGACCCCACGAAGGTGGCTCGAACAGCGCTATTGAATGCCGCCAGCGCGATTGGGCTGGCACTGACGACGGATGTCCTGCTCACCGAGCTTAAGGAAGAGAAGGGTCACGGGACCACGCTTGTTTCCGGCGCGGTGGCGTAGATAAGTAGACAGTAGGGATCGGCGGCGAGGGCTCGAAAGGGCAGAAACCGCTGAGAGAATGTCGATAACCCCAAGGCAGTAGGCAGAAAAGTTGTTTTTCTGCCTACTGCCTTGTGCCTACTGAAAACTTGCAACGGGATGAATGTGGCCCAGGTTAAAAGAGATTATTATGAAGTCCTCGGCGTCGTGAAGACGGCGGACGGGGACGAGATTAAGCGGTCTTATCGCAAGCTGGCGATGAAGTTTCACCCCGACCGCGCGGAGGGGGACAAGGCCGAGGCGGAACTGAAGTTCAAGGAGTGCGCCGAGGCGTACGAGGTGCTGTCGGATCCGGCCAAGCGGCAGCGATACGACCAGTTTGGCCACAGTGGCGGCAATGCCCACCACGACTTTTCGCACATGAATGTATCGGACATCTTCTCGATGTTCGACGATATCTTCGGCGGCGGTGGCGGGCGGCGGGCCGGAGGTGGTGGCGGGCGCGGGCGGGGTCAACGCGGTTTTGATCTGGAGACGCAGGTTGAGTTGACGCTGCAGGAAGTGGCGACGGGCACTGAAAAGACGATTGAGTTTGAGCGTCAGGACGCGTGCGAAACGTGCAAAGGCTCAGGTGCGAAACCCGGGTCGAGCCCGGTGGTCTGTCCGCAGTGCAGCGGCCAGGGGCGGGTGGCGCAGCAGGGGTTTGGCGGGATGTTCCGGATGGTGACGACGTGCCCCAATTGCCGGGGTCGGGGGACGGTGGTGAAGGAGCATTGTGCGAGTTGCGGCGGGACGGGGCGGCAGATGCGCAAGCGGGTGGTGAAAATTCAGATTCCGCCGGGCGTGCATGAAGGGCAGGCGGTGCGATTGGCAGGCGAAGGGGAACCGGGGGACGAAGGCGGGCCGGCGGGTGATTTGCACTGTTACATTACAGTGAAGCCGGATTCGACTTTCAGCAGGCACAACAACGATCTGGTTTGCCAGGTGCACATTACGTTTACGCAGGCGGCACTGGGCGCGAAAATAGATGTGCCGACGCTTGAGGGCAAGGAGCAGATCGATTTGCCGCCCGGTTCGCAGCATGGCGAGGTATTTAAGTTGAAGGGCAAGGGTCTGCCCGATATTCGAACGCGGCGGAGCGGAGATGAGTTGGTGCAGATTGTGATCGTGATTCCGAAGAAACTGACTGAGAAGCAGAAAAACCTGTTGCGTGAGTATGCGGTGACCGAAGAATCGCACATCATGGCGCAGCGCAAGGGATTTATGGACAAGCTGAAGCAACGATTCACCGGGGATGAGGGATGATGGCGCAGGTTGTGCTGGCCTGTCGGGCCTGACGGATGCTAGAGTTATTAACGGTGTGAGGAAATGTCATGAGCGAACAAAATACCGAAGCGCAAGGCGCACAAGAGAATTTTGGCGATGGAATGACTGCTGATGAGGCGGTGGGTGCGCTGGAATCGGATCTGCGCAAGTTGCAGGAGGAGCGCAATCTGTTGTTCCAGCAGCTCGCACGGGTTCAGGCAGATTTCGGGAACGCCCGCAAGCGGTTGGAGGCCGAGAAGCAGCAGCAGGTGCAATACGCGAATCAGAATCTGATCAAGAGCCTTCTGCCGGTGATCGACAATTTTGAGCGGGCGCTGGAAGTAGATCCGGCCAAGAGTGATGCGGGGACATTGCTCAAGGGGATGCAGATCGTGCATGACCTGATGATCAAGGTGTTGAACAGCCAGAACGTGGAGGAGATCGCGCCGACGGTCGGGACGCCGTTTGATCCGAATCAACACGAAGCGTTGATGCAGCAGCCCAATGACAAGTACAAGGAGCCGGCGGTGACGCAGTTGCTGCAAAAAGGCTACTCGCTGCAGGGACGCATATTGCGGCCGGCACAGGTGGCGGTGAGCCGAACCTCGTAATGCAAATTTTCAATGCCAACTTACGAATACAAGTGTGATGCGTGCGGAAACGCCTTTGAGCGATTTCAGACGATGTCGTCTGCGCCGGTGAAGAAGTGCCCCAAGTGCGGCAAGAACAAGGTGCGCCGGTTGATCGGCATGGGCGCGGGTTTGATTTTCAAGGGAAGCGGGTTTTACATCACCGATTATCGGTCGGAGGGATACAAGGATCAGGCGAAGGCCGATTCGGGCAAGACGGCGGATGCCGCCAAGCCGGCGGAAGGGTCGAAGCCAGCAGCGGACGGGAAGGCCCCGACGGGCGATGCGACCAAGACGGCGGCGTCGGATGCTGCGAGTGCCAAGCCGGCCTCACCTCCACCGCCACCACCTCCGCCGCCCACCGCATCCAAATCCGCCTCAAAGCGCGGCAAGAAATGAGCGGCGCGATGACCTCTAAGTGCGTCATTTGCGGTAAATCGTTCGAATACGATCCGGCGGTGAAGGACGGTGAGTCGCGGTTTCCCTTTTGTAGCGAGCGATGCAAGCTGGTTGATCTGAGGCGCTGGCTGGACGGGAAATACCAGATTCCCGTTGAAGACGATGACGACGGGGATGGACCGTCGATCTCCGAAGAGCCTTAAACGCGCAACAGATTGCGACATTTGCTCGACTTAGCACTCTCACTATAATGCCGACCTGATGTGGGTGGATGCGGAAGACTCTGCACGAGCTGACCACCGCTTCCACATGCTTTTACGAAGGGAAAGGAGCTACGGCCCATGGCGGATGAACCGCATGTGATCCGTGGGATCAATTGGCGTGAGACGTTTCCGTGGACAAACATTTTTCGCGGCTTTCGAGTCGCAATCCACCCATCGAAACTGATTCTGGCGCTTAGCGCCATCGTCATCATTTTTGTTGGCGGCTATATCCTGGACTCGCTGTGGACGGCCCATTCGCGGGCTGTTCCGGGTGAGTTGGGGTTGTATGAGATGAGCGGCGGGGGCGGTGAGGCGTTCGACACCGCGCGGACGGCATCGCGTAAATCCGTCGAGAGCGAATACGCGCGCCTGCTGGTCGAATACAAGATTTTCGATAAGCCTGAAGACGCCCTGAAATCGGCCGAGGCGGTCGAGCATCGCGGCGATCTGAAGGACAAGATCGTCGCGGCGCGCAACGATGCGATCAAGGCGGCGGATGAAGGCAAAAAGAAGGCGCTCGAAGGCGCCAAGAGCGATGATGAGCGGAAAATCATCAATGACATGCACCGCGCCGCGGTCGCGGCGGCGTACGCCAAAGCGAGCGATAGCCCGGGGCCGGAGATGGAGCGACCGAGCCGTTCGGGCAATCCGTTTGCCATGCCGGGAGACATGCGCGTTGTCGAGCAGATCCGCGGCGATTCGCTGGGCGGCACGCTGGTGGACTACCAGATTGCCCGCCTGAACAATGTGGTAGATGGCATCCGTGAGTGGAACTGGACGGGCGGCACGGGCGTTCTGATATCGGTCGTGCGATTCGTATCGGTCGGACCGTCCTGGGCATTTCGATATCACCCTGGCTACTTCATTCCGTGGTATATCCTGTTCCTGATCGTGTGGTCGATCTTTGGCGGGGCGATTACGCGGATCGCGGCGGTTCACATTGCGCGGGAAGAGAAGCTCTCGATCCGCCAGGCGTTGAAGTTCTCGGCGGGTAAGTTCCTCAGCTTTTTCTTTGCACCGCTGATTCCGCTGGCCATTGTGTTTGTGGTTGGAATCGTGGTGGCTATTGGCGGGCTGCTTGTGAACATCCCGCTGGTCGGTCCGCCGATCGTGGGTCTTCTGTTCTTCCTGGCGCTGGCGGCTGGTTTTGTGATGACGCTGGTGCTGATCGGGACGATCGGCGGATTCAACCTGATGTATCCGACGATTGCTGTTGAAGGCTCGGACAGCTTCGACGCGATCAGCCGGTCCTTCAGCTATGTGTATGCCCGGCCATGGCGGATGCTGTTTTATACGATGGTTGCGATTGTTTATGGCGCGATCACGTACATGTTCGTGCGGCTGTTCCTGTTCATCACGCTGTCGCTGACGCATTACTTTGTCGGGTGGTGGATCTTCCGGACCGCCGACAATTATCAGCCGTTGTGGGGCGAGATGTGGCATCTGCCACAGTTCTCGAACCTGCCGTATTCGCCGGACTTTCCGGCGTTGGGCGGCGGACAGTGGCTTGGCGCGATGTTGATCTGGATCTGGGTGTTCCTGACGGTTTGCCTGATGGGCGCTTATGTCATCAGTTACTACTTCTCCGTCAACACGCTGATTTATTATCTGCTTCGCAGTGACGTCGATGCCACCGAAATGGACGACGTCTACCTGGAGCAACCTGAAGAGGACTTCAGTGAAGCGCCGGCACCGCCAGTGGCAACAACCACGGTGGCCACAACGGTTGTGGCGACGAGCACGCCGACTCCGGTCGCGGAGCCGCCGCAGACGCCGCCGGTGGACCCACCACCTTCCAATCCGTAAGGGATGGCGGGAATTGAACAAGAAGGACAGCCCATTGCGGGCTGTCCTTTTTTAATGGGCGGTTAGCGGCCGAAAATGAACGGCGAGAGGCCGCGCGTGGCATAGTCGCTCATGGTGAGTGCGAACATAATTCCGAGCCAGATGACGCCGGCGCTGGCGAAGACCCATGTGAGCCAAAGGCGGCGCGCGGATTCGCGTTGCGGGGAGGTCTGTCCATCGAGGTTTTGGATTCCTTCCAGCATGAGTTCATCGATGGCAGACCGAGCAGTTGATGATCTGTTCTTTTCGTATGTGATATTTTTCAACGAGGGCGCGGCCTACTTCTTCCTGATTGTCCGGTGCGGTCCAGTCCATGTTGTAAATTTCGCTGATTGGCCGAACGAAATATTCGGGCGCACGGTGACACTGCAGGCACCACTCCATGTGCCGGCTTGCCTGTGCGCGAACGACGCCAGGCCAATGAACAGCGCTCCGCCGACGATGGTCGCCTTGGCGATGCTGTTGGCGCGGGGATGAAAAATCTGGGACATGCCAGCCGGCGAATCTATGGCGCAAGGCTTGAATCGTGGAACGGTCGTTTTCCCTCTGACCGGAGGATCCTAATTATTGTTCGCCGTCAATCGGCTCGACACGGGGCAACGTCTTTTCACCTGATTTGGTCCGCAACGGATGTTTGTCACCAAAAAGATCGAGTTTCACAATGTCGTTCTTAAAGAAGAGCGCGACGGTCCAGTCAAGTACAATGCGGATGCGCCGTTCCCATCGTGGCATTTGCAGCAGGTAATAGGTTCGCCAGATCCACCAAGCTGGCAGGCCGTAGAACTTTAACTTCATCACCTTGCCGACGCCTGTAAAATGTCCAAGCGCCGCCAAGGTTCCCATAGTCTTGTAGACAAACGGTTTGGCAGGAATGCCGGCCATCGTGTTGAGGATGTTTTGTGCGAGCACGCGGGCTTCGCGCATGGCATGCTGGGCGAGTTGCGGATAGGGCTTATTTTGTGGATCGGGGATGGCCGCGCAGTCGCCCAAAGCCCACACGTTCGGCCGGGTCACGCTGCGCATCGTCGCATCCACGGCGATACGGCCTTTTCGCTCCTTCTCGATGTCGAGCTTTTCCAGCAGCGGATTGGGCGCAACGCCCGCGGCCAGGAGGATGGTCGCTGCTTGCAGGATCTCGCCGCTGGGCAGATGGACTTTTCCGGGTTCGATGCGTTTCACCGGTGAACTTGTACGCACGTTGACCCCGCGCTTTTTGAAGACGGTCACTGCGTAGTCGGCCAAGTCCCGTTCGAGTTCCGGCATGACGTTCGGCCCGGCCTCGATCAGGTCGAATCGAAGTTTGCCTGGATCAATACGGGGGTAGGAGCGTGCGAGGCTGCGCGCAAAGACCGTGAGTTCCCCCATCAGTTCGACGCCGACCAGACCAGCGCCGACGATGACAAATGACAGGAGGGTCTGCTTCAGCGCCTCATCTTTCTCTACGTCGGCCCGCTCGAACAATTCGATAATCTCGTTGCGAAGGTAGATGGCATCGGCGAGCGTCTTGAATGTGGCGGCATGTTCAGAGCCGGGAATGATCTTCTGGTTAGTAACGCCGCCGACGGCGATGACGAGCTGGTCGTAGGGCAACTCATAACTCTCGCCGTTCTCGTTAGCGAAGACGAGGCGGGATTCAAAATCGATCCGGTCGACGGTCCCGTGCACAAATCGCACTTTGTCCAAAATGGCCCGCAAGGGACTCACCGCATGCCGCGGCTCCAGAACGCCTGAGCCTGCCTCAAATAGCAGGGGGGTCATTAAAAAATAATTAGGGTCGCTGACCAGAATAATCTCCAGATCGTCGCGGCCGCGACCCAGCCGTTGCAGCTGTTGGGCCGTGTACATGCCGCCAAAACCCCCTCCAATGACCAGGATTTGGGTTTTACTTGAAACTTTTGCAGCCATGGCTCGTCCATTCCCACGTGGGGTTCTCAGGTGCGCACTATCCGCGCCGGACCCAGGTGCGTAAATAGTCAAAATAATGCTTTCCTAGCGGCGTATAGATTTAGGCAGAATGACGATAAGACGGATAG
>JBBRHH010000053.1:0-17425 GCA_038222915.1 Tepidisphaerales bacterium | reverse complement strand
GTGAGAAGATTCAACGAAAACAAAAAATAGTAGAAAGGCGAACGAATCCCATCCGACCTTATTCCCCCTTGGCGGAGTCGGGCAGGCGAATGTAGATGCCGGGTGCGCCGACTGTGGAGATTCCAAAACCGGCGATGGATTTCCTGCCTGTTCCGTCGAGGTCGAGGATTGCGAGTTTGGTGTCGTAGTGGATTCGGTAGTCCACTTTCTGGTGGAGGGGATGGGCGGGATCGAGTCCGGTTTTGGAGCCGGGGAGGATGAGGATGTTGGGGCGCTGGGCGTGGCCGATGATGAGGTCGTCAATGCCGTCGTTGTTGAAGTCGGCGACAGTTGGTCCGTCGCGGATGGGATCGAGGTTGAGGCCGAGGTCGAGCTCCACGTCGGGCTTCTGGTGGTAGGGATTTTGCGGGTCGCCGGTGTTGTAAAAAACGGCGGCCATCAGGTGGAGGCCTTTCATGCCGACCTGTGCAATGTCGGGTTTTTTGTCGCCGTTGAAGTCGCCGATGGCTAGGTGGGTCCAGTCGCCGTAGGGGCGATCAAGGGTGACGGAGGCGGCGGCGGGGAGCTTGCCGTCGGCGTTGCGGAGGAACACTTCGCCGCCGGAGGTGACGAGGTCGGATTTGCCGTCGGCGTTGACGTCGATGAGTTGAAGCTCCATGGCGGAGCGGTGCAGGGTTGGGCCGGCGGACGTTTTTAGTGAGCCGTCGGGCATGAGGCGGGATAGCCGGCAGCCCTGGACGAAGCGCTGACCGATGACACATTCGGGGGGTGAGAGGGTGCGGTCGGCCGAGAAGGTTGCGGCACGGACTGCGCCTTCGATGGGAGCGATGTGCCAGGTGAGGGCTTCGTCGGGATTGGCGAGGAGGAGGACGGCGCTGGACTCGGTGGAGACGAGAAAATCGGAGGCTTTTCCCGGGGTGAGATGGTTGATCTTGAGCTTCATGGCCGGGCCCATGCCGGGGAGGTCGATGGTCTTGTCGGGCTTGGGATCGAAACGGCCTTTCTTGTTGAGGTAGATCTTCAGGCGCAGGCCTTTGTCGCCCGGAGTGAGAATGGCGACGTCGGGGAGGCCGTCGCCGTCGATGTCAGCGAAGTCGGCGGCGTAGATGTCTTCGAGCCAGCCGACGACCTGGTAATTGGTGTTGTCAAAACCGAACGTGGGGTTGGGATTGGGCGGCTGCATTTTGCCCCAGCCGGTGGCCTCGCCGGCGCGGATGCCTGCGCCGATGAAGCGGTCGGGTGGGCCGTCGCCGTGGCCGCAGAGGACGTAGTCGGGTTTGAGGGTGTCGAGCTTTTTCAGACTGGCGAGGATGTCGGGGGCGAAGAAGTTGACGCTGCCGGCGTAGCCGAGTGGGCCGTCGGGCATGATGAGATCGCCGGTGCAGACGTATTTGCGCCCGCCGGTTTCAAAGAGATAGCCCATGGAGCCGTAGGTGTGGCCGGGGAGGCGGAGGACGCGGACCTTCAGGCCGGCGAGATCCATGTCGGTGTCTTTGTCGACGGGAATGTCGACGGGGACCGGCGGATGGAAGCCGTAGCCGGTGGTGTAGGGGATGTCGCTGCGGAGGGTATAGGCCATCTCGGGGCTTGCTACGACCTTTGCACCGGTGATGACGCGCCAGAGATATGCGCCCGGGGCGTGATCGCCGTGTTCGTGGGTGGGGAGGATGTATTTAACGCGCATGGGGTCGAGGCCTTCGGCCTTGATGGTGGCCCAGTTTTGTTCGAAGGAGTGGGCGGAGTTTGGATCGACGAGGAGGAGGCCATCGGGGGCTTCGATGACGATCTGGTTGCCGAGGTCGCTCTCGGCGCGGCCGGTGTTGTTGCGCCAAACGCCGGGGCCGATTTTTGCGCCGGTGTGGTCGGAGTGGGCCCAGGGCTTTTGGCCGGGCGTCGCGGTCTGCGCGAGGTCGTTGCGCCAGAGTTCTTTGCCGGTGTTGTCGAGCATGAATAAGACGCCGGCGGAGGTGGCGACAAGGATGCGGCTTCCGTCGCCGGAGATTTTGACGAGGGCGGGCTCGGCGGCGTCGAAGCCGTGAGGAAGTTGCTGGAGGGGTTGGTGGTTTTGCGCGAGGAGATAGACGTGGCCGTTCCAGCAGGAGACGGCGGTGGTTGGGCCCACGGTGGCAACGTCGGCAATGGCGTCGGGGAATTGGATGGGGAGGACGTCGCCGGTTTTCAGGGATAGGAGGTAGAGGGTTTTGGCATCGTCGTCGGCGGGGAGGAGTGGACGGCCGGCGAGACCGCGGCTGGGCCAGTGGTGCGGAAAGGCGAGGAGGTCGCCCGCGGCTGTGAAGGCGATATCGAACCAGCCGGGTTTGGCGAAGGAGGTGGGGGCGAATTTGCGAATTTCTTCGCCGGTGTCGTCGTAGACGTGGATGGTGGGACGCGAGGGCGTAAAGCGCAGGCCAATGCTTCGGAGGCGGCGGAGTGATTCGTCGGCGGTGCGCGGGAGGACGAAACGTTCGTAGCCCTCGTAATCGGCGACGGCGACTTGCTCGCCTTGACGGTCGATGGCGATCGACAATGGTGCCCAGACGCGATTGTCCTGCACTTGTGTATGCGGGCCGTAAACGCCGGGAGTCGGCGCGGCGGGCGGATCGGCATCTTTGCAGGCTTGGGCAGGGCGGGACCAGAGGGGTTTGGGTTTGCCTTCTTCGAAGACGGCGACGTTTTGGAGGACGCCGGCGGCGCGGTTCTTTTCGGTGACAACCCAGCCGACGGCGACGCGGCCGGTGGGAGTGACGGCGCAGGCGGAGATGCGGGCTTGGAACTGGCCGTAGCGGGAGACGCGATCGGGTTTGCCGCCTGCGCCGGTGGCGAACCAGCCGATGCCTTCGGGGCGGAGGAGGCCGAGGGTTGGTCCGGCGACGAGCGCGGGGGCGAGGTGGTTGGAGTGATCGCCGTACTGGAAGAGCATGGGGCGGAAATCGTTGATGGAAGTGCCAAGTGGTTTGCCGTTGGAGAACCGGAAGAGGGCGGGGTCGTCTTCGGCCGCGCCGGTGGGAGAGGTGCAGATGGCGGCGAGGGAAGGGCCGTCGGACAACGCGGCGACTTCGCCGATCCAGCGAATGCCGGCGGCGTGTTGCTCGAGAATTTTTCCGTTGGAGTCGAGGAGGAAGACGTTGGGATCGCCGAGCGGGGCCATGGTGCCGACGGCGATGAATTTGCCGTCGCCGGTGAGGTGGACGCAGGAGATGCCCTGCCAGGGCAAGGGGCCGATGCCGGCGGCGTTCCAGGCTGGGACGCGGGTGGGATGGGGCTCGGCGTCAATCGTCATGGCGGGCGTGCCGGGTGCGGGTGTGTAGGTCAGAAGAAGAATCGCGGTGGCCGCGATTGTGGAGAGGAGAGCTCGCAGTTTGCGCTGCTTCTGGTTCGACATGGACGGCCTCCTTTGCGCGTGAGAAGTGATGAAGCTTCAAGCATGGTACTTCGATTTGGGCTGATCATTTGCGGCGCGTTTACTTGGCGAGGGCCAAATGTGGGTTGCGACTGCCACGAAGCGTCGGATGAGTTGGTATGACGGACATGGCGTTGCCTCATGAATTGTCGGTTGGGTTAAAGGAGTGGGCGGTGGTTTGCCGGGCCCTGCAAGGCGGGCGGCAGATGCTGCTTTTGCGAAAGGGCGGGATTTATGAGTCGGGTGGTGAGTTTGAGGTGGAGCATTCCGCGTTTCTACTGTTTCCAACTTATCTGCACCAGAATTTGAAGATGCTGAAGGAATCGGAGCATGCGGGGTTTGAGCCGGTGTCGGCCGAGCCGGCGCGGATTGTTTTGAGTGGGGCCGGGGTGGTTACGGACATTATTCAGTTGCAGAGTCGGGCGCAGATGGATGCGCTTTCGGAGGAGCATGTGTGGACGCCGCCGCTGATCGATATGCGGTTTGGGTATCGGCCGGAGAATCCGTTGTATTTGCTGCTGGTGCGGGCGTATGTGCTGGCGGAGGCGGTGGTGGTTGAGAATACGCCGGCGTACGCGGGGTGTAAGAGTTGGGTGCCGCTGGAGAGGCCGGTGGGGATGGAGGGGGCGGTGGCGGCGATGGAGGATGGGGTTTATGAGGAGCGGCGCGAGGGGATCCGGCGGCGGTTGGCGGCGGCTGTGACGATGATTTGAGTATCGGTTATGCGTCGGACATCATCTTGTTGACCAATTCAGTTGTCACGATTCCATCGCGAATACTTCGCATGATGACGTACGGTGGCAACAGCGGCTGATTAAATCTAAATCGATAGGCTCGCGGTCCTCCATCACGATTTAAAACTGATCCTCGTTTTGCTTCGGCAAACTGTGATAGATGCTGGTTAAAGCCGGCGATCTCCTCGGGCCTACCGAGAATTTCGGTCATTGGCCCAACGAGATGTGATGGCTGAAAGTAGCCGTAGGAATCGCCATTTATGTAGGCTGCGATCGCGGCGGCAAGCAGCACGTGTGAATATTTTGCGCCCGGTTGCGCACTATGTGTCGCTGTTGAATAAGCGCTTGCCACTGTCTGATCAGACTGACTTACCGCGTCACTGAAGGCCTTCTGTACGTCCTCCGCAGTAATTGTCCTACTGTGCCTGGCGGCGGCGGCTCGCACGGCGTGCAGACCGATTAAGTGGGTAAAATGCGGCAGTCCTTGTGACATTCGAACGATTTGCATCCTTGCGGCATCATCAAATGATACCTTGATGACCTTCTCCGCATTGGCCAGAATCTCGCCAAGTTCGCGCTCGTTCATGCGAGGCATAGGGATTTGCGTCAACGCCCTTCCTATTGATGCATGATCCTTCATTAGCCCGTCTACGGTCTCGGCTACTCCGACCAAGACGATCGTGGTCGCGATCGCCGCATCGGAAAGACCTTTGATCAGGTCGGTGAATGATGCCGCCTGTTTCTTCGGAAGGCGATCAAACTCGTCAAAGATAAAAACGGAACCCGGTAACTGAGCGAGCGTACGGCGGGCGTCGTCGATAGTTATGTCGTTACCAAGCCCAAAAGCACTTCGCAAGGTTACGCGATCTTGCCTGGAGAGTGGCCTCAACCCCATGGCCGGACGATCCTCCAGCCAATAGATCTCATCCATCGCCTTTGCCACAAGAGAGGCAAAAGTATCGGTGTTATTTGCGTTAACCCGGACGACAAGGCGCTGGGTTGCGGCATTCCCTTCTTTTCGGCGGTCCAAGACGGCTAGAACGGGCGCAATGACGTGGGTCAGGGAGGTCTTTCCAACACCGCGCTCACCAAAAATTACCGCGTGAAGTCCTACTTGTGCGACCGTGTCCCCGATGGCTTGCATTTGCCCCCAGCGTCCAGCGAATAGTTCCTTGGTGCTAATCGGGGTACGAGGCGAGAAGGCAATGGAGGCCGACGTCATCAATTCTGTCGACTCCTTGTTAGACAGTGGCGTTTGAATATCTGTCATATTCCTATAGTAACAAGATCATAGTAAGATGGCTACTGATATCATTAGGCATTTTACTTTTACCTTTGCCCGCCACATCCAGTCACCATTATTTATCAGTTAATTGCCAATATCGCTGCATGTGCCATTAGTTTGTACACTCCAATTTATGTCCAACGCGCTGCAACCGGAACGATCGCTGAAGTGGTATCAGGGGCTTGACCGCTATTGCTGGGTTGTGCTGCTGATCGCGGCGCTGGGGTGGCTGTTTGATACGATGGACCAGAACCTTTTTAACCTGGTTCGAGGGCAGTCGATCAAGGAGCTGATTGGGGCGGTTTCGATTGATGCGCGGGTGAAGGAAATTGGCGGGTGGGTGACGGCCGCTTTCCTGGTGGGATGGTCGGTGGGCGGGTTTGTGTTTGGAATATTGGGCGATCGGCTCGGGCGGACGACGACGATGATCGCCACGATTCTAATCTATGCGCTGTTTACCGGGTTGTCGGGGCTGGTGCATAGCTGGCAGTCGTATGCGGTGATGCGATTTATGACGGGTGTGGGCGTGGGCGGGGAATGGGCGGCCGGGGCGGCGATTGTGGCGGAGGTTTTCCCGGCGCGGTCTCGGCCGATGGCGCTGGGGGCGCTGCAGGCGCTATCGGCGGTGGGGAACATGATGGCGGCGGTGGTGGTGTTTGCGCTGGCGAGCTTTTCGTGGCGGTGGGCTTATGTGGTTGGGGCCGCGCCGGCGCTGCTGGTATTTTGGATTCGGCGATCGGTGCAGGAGCCGGAGAAATGGAAGGCAGCGCGCGAGCAGGCCGCACTGGGGAAGGAGATGGGGGCGATTGGCGAGCTATTTCGCGATCCGACGCTTCGAAGGAACACCATCGCGGGACTGCTGATGGCGATTGCGGGTCAGGGTGCGCTTTGGGGGCTAGGGTTTTGGAGCGTCGACCTGCTACTCTCAGTCATCCAGCCTTACCATCTGGTACCGCGCGATATCAATCGCACCAAGAGCGTGATGTTTTTCATCCAGAACATCGGGGCGATGGTGGGGATTTATTGCTTCGCAATGTTTACTGAACGGACGTCGCGGAAGACGGCGTTTGTTGCATGGTTTATTCTGGCGTGGATTGCAGTGCCGACTTTTTTCTGGGCGGTGGCGAAATCGGACGGCGTGACTTTTGGGCCATTTGCGAAGGTGCTGGGGACGATCACCTGTTCGACGGGGCTTGCACCGGGGGCGCAGTCGGCGATTCAGTTGGCCGGGCTGTTGGCGTTTGGGTTGGGGTTTGCGACGCTGGGGCCGTTCTCGGGGTACACGATTTATTTTCCTGAGCTATTTCCGACACGGCTGCGCGCGACGGGATGCGGTATCTGCTACAACGGCGGCCGATTTCTAGCGGCGATTGTGCCGCCGCTGACTGGGATGCTGGCGGCGCATTTTGCGCGGCAGCCCGGCGCAACGGCCGGCGGGTTGCCGATGGCGGCGACGCTGGTGGCTTGTATTTATGTGCTGGGACTGGTTGGGACATGGATTGGGCCGGAGACGCGGGGCAAGCCGCTGCCGGAGGATGGGCCGGTTCGTGTTGGGATGGTTGGCGTGGAAGCTTCCTAAATTTGAGACAGGTGGATATGAAATTCGCGATATGCAATGAGATGTTTGAGGCGTGGCCGTGGGATCGGACTTGTGATTTTTTGAAGGAGCTTGGATACACGGGCGTGGAGGTTGCGCCGTTTACATTTGCGGATCGGGCGGAGGAGATTTCGCCGGAGCAGCGGCGGTATATCCGCTCAACGGCGGAGGAGCGCGGCCTGCAGATACTGGGGCTGCACTGGCTGCTGGTGAAGCCGGCGGGTTTGTATATCACGCATCCGGATGCGGAGATCCGGCGATTGACGTCCGAGTATTTTGTGGAGTTGACGAACCTGTGCGCGGACCTAGGCGGAAAGGTGATGGTGATTGGATCTCCCAAGCAGCGCAGTTTGCTGCCGGGGGTGACGCGCGAGCAGGCGTTGGCGTTTACGCAGGAGGTGGTGACGCCGTCGCTGGATCTGGCAGCGAAGCGCGGTGTAACGCTGGCGATTGAGCCGCTCGGGCCGGCGGAGACAAATTTTCTGCAGACGGCGGCCGAGGCGATCGAGTTGATTGGGCGCGTGAATCATCCGGCGTTTCGACTGAACCTGGATGTGAAGGCGATGACCAGTGAGGCGATTCCAGTTGCCGAGGTGATTCGGAACAGTGCAGCTTATATTGCACATGTGCAGGTGAATGATCCGAATCTGCTTGGACCGGGGATGGGGGCGGTGAAATATGAGCCGATCATCGCGGCGCTGAAAGAAGTGGGGTATGACGGGTGGCTGTCGGTGGAGGCGTTTGAGTTTCGGCCTGGGCCTGAGAATATTGCACGGAAGAGTATTGAGTATTTGAAGGGGGTTGTGGGCGGATGAGCGGACGGGCGCGGGGGATTTCAAATTCGAGATATTCGAGATTTCAGTTTTGATGGTTGGCGGCATTTCAATGGTATTTGCCGTCGACGTAGGTCCTTTGGTCGCTATCGCTCCCGCAGGATGACGCTCCCAAAAGAAACCGAGCGGCACGCCTGTGGGGCGGCCGCTTCGGTCCAGGGAAGAATGGTCGGGGAAGAATGATGCTTGGACCCCTGCCGAGCTAAGCGGCGACCATTGGTGGGGATCTTCGGGCGGTTGGGCCCATGCGGATGGCGGCGGCTCGCCAGAGGCGAGTCGTTTCGGTGTCTAGTTCATGTACGTGCTCTTTGAACCAGATGGCGGCGTGGTTGAGCTGTGCGACCTTGGCAAAGCGGTGATCGTCGGCGAGTTGGAAGAGGATGAAGGCCGAGACGAAAGCGTCAGCGGATGTGCGACGGATTGGGACGAGCGGCCAGAGGCCTTCGGTGCGTTGGAGGCTGGCGAGATGGGCGAGACCACGGTCGATCGCGGCGCCTTCGCCGTGGTTGCACATTAGAGCTCGGAGGCAGAGGGCAGTGACGAGTGGGTCGCCCCAGCCGCCATCTGCGTCCTGAGCACCCAACAGGAGGCGTACCAACTGGGAAAAGATCGGAGAATGGCCTTGATTCAGCTCGTCGAGGCGAATGATGCCCATGGCGGCGGTGGGGATGGCGTGGCCTAGGGCCATTTCCAGGCGAATGGAACTCTCAGGCCGAACTGCCATAAGCTGATGCAGTAGCTTCTGATACATCCGGCTGGCGAAGAGTTTTTCGATCTGACGGGTGGTGGTCATGGTTGCCGCTCCTTGACTGATCTTGTTAGGACATAGTATGCCGGAACATATACCATACGTCAAGAAAAATTATCGGACAACGTGAATTTTTATTAGGTATACGTTCCCCCCTACCCAGTGGTTTGGGTTCGTTTTGCGCTGGCGTTGGCGTGGATCAGGCTTTTTTGCGTCGGCGGCGGAGCTCGGCGTCGATGAACTGATCGAGCTCTCCACGGTCCAAAACGCTTTCCACGTTACCCGTTTCAACGTTGGTGCGGTGGTCTTTTACGCGACGGTCGTCGAGGACGTAGCTGCGGATCTGGTTGCCCCAGGCGATCTGGCCTTTTTCGCCCATGGTCTTTTTGAGCTCTTCATCGCGCTTGGCTTGCTCGATGAGCTCGAGCCGGCCTTTCAGGATGGCCATGGCGAGGCGCTTGTTCTGTTGCTGGCTGCGTTCGACGGAGCAGGTGACCTGGATGCCGGTGGGTAAGTGGACGATGCGGACGGCGGTGGCAACCTTGTTGACGTTCTGGCCGCCCGGACCACTGGCGCGTACGAAGGCGACGATGTCGACGTCGCCCTCAGGGATGATGACTTCGCCGGTATCTTCGGGGAATTCGGGCACGACGTCGACGGAGGCGAAGCTGGTTTGTCGCTTGCCCTGGGCGTTGAAGGGGCTGGGGCGGACGAGGCGATGGACGCCCGCCTCGGCCTTGAGATAGCCGTAGGCGTATTCGCCCTGGATCATCAGTGTGACGCCTTTAATCCCGGCCTGCTCGCCCCACTGGCGGTCGACTTCGCTGACTTCCCAGCCGCGCCTTTCAAAGAAGTAGAGATACATGCGCAACAGCATCTCGGCCCAGTCCTGGGCCTCGGTGCCGCCTGCGCCGGCGTGGATGGTGAAGAAGCAGTTGCGCGGATCGTTTTTGTCAGAGAGGAGGGCAACGAGCTCGACTTTTTCGCCGCGCAACTCGAGGTCGGAGAGCAAACCGTCGGCTTCGTCGAGTGAATCCTGGTCGCCTGCTTCAGCGCCTAGTTCGTAGAGAGCGCGTACATCATCGATGCCGCGCAGCATGGCCGTAACCGGCTCGATGACGGCCTTGAGGACCTTCACTTCAGCGACGAGGGCTTTGGCGGCGTCCTGGTTGTCCCAGAAGCCGGGCTGGCCCATTTTCTCTTCTAATTCTTTGCGTTTGATCTGTTTGACTGGCACGTCAAAGAGAGTCGCGGATAGCTAACATCCGCGCCGAAAGGGATTCTATGGATTGGGAGAGATTCTCGTGGATCATGGTTGTAGGGGATTCTAGTCGGGTGGATGGAAAATTCAAAGGTGGGTAGAGTAGGGACGGAGTTCACACATGACACTTCTGATCGAAGCGATGCCGGTTCCTTTGAAGCAGACCGCTGAGGGGACAATTCTCGTCGAGGGAACCCGAATCCCGCTGGATACGATTGTGGCACTATTCAACAACGGCCATTCACCAGCGCAGATCGTTGAAGGATTCGACACATTGGCCTTGTCGCAGGTTTATGCTGTGATCACCTTCTATTTGCGCAATCGGGTGGACGTTGATGCATATTTGGAGGCGCGCGGTCAACAAGCGGCCGAAATTCGTCGAGAATGGGACGCTCGTCATCCACAGGACGGATTACGCGAACGGCTTGTCGCGAGGCAGCCAGAGAGGAAGTAGCCGTTAATGCTTCGCCTGCTTGCCGACGAAAATTTTAATGGCTTGATTTTTCGGGGTGTGCTGCGCGAAGCACCAGCTATCGAGTTCACTCGCGCACAAGATGTGGGACTGGCGAACACTGACGACTCGTTGATTCTTGAATGGACGGCCACGCACGCTCGCATCCTGGTGACCCATGACGTAAATACGATTCCCGCATTCGCGTCAGAACGGATAAGATGCGGCCAGAGAATGACAGGGGTTTTTGTGGTCCCTGCCTTTATGCCGATCGGTCGCGCCATCCACGAGCTTCTTCTTCTGGATGCGTGCAGTCTTGAAGGCGAATGGAACGATCGCGTTCTTTTTCTTCCTTTTTAGAACGCCTTCTCAATCCTCTTCCCACTCCAACACCGGAATCGAAACCCCACGCGGCGTAGGCGTGGCCAATGGGGCTTCGACGAGCGGCACGTCGTTGAGAGTCAGCACCATGGCGATTTCGTCGCAGCCGTCGCGCTTTGGGCATCTCACACAATCGCTCCACACTTTGAGCGGCAGCGTATCTTTCGACACGACTTCGAAGCCGAGCTTTTCAAAGAACGCCTCCTCGTAGGTGAGGCTCATGATCTTTCGGATGTGCAGTCGGCGGGCGTCGGCGACGATCCATTCGACAAGCTTTCGGCCAATGCCTCGGCCTTTATAGGCGTTGTCGACGGCGAGGGAGCGAATCTCCGAGAGATCGGCCCAGATAATCGTGAGGCCGACGCAG
Organism: Tepidisphaerales bacterium; assembly: GCA_038222915.1. Taxonomy (GTDB): domain Bacteria; phylum Planctomycetota; class Phycisphaerae; order Tepidisphaerales; family Tepidisphaeraceae; genus JBBRHH01. The sequence continues at coordinate 6,368 of JBBRHH010000053.1, read as the reverse complement.
CCGACGACCTGGCCATCGAGTTCAAATACGGCGAAGTCGCGCAGATTTTCGTAGAGTTGCGCCAGGCTTTTGAAAAGCATGCGTCCCAGTTCGGCGTGGCTGTTGACGATCTCCTGAATCCGCGGGACGTCGTAGATGGTGGCGGGTCTGATCATTGTTTTACTGCTGCGTCTCTTATTATCGTCCAAAAATGCCAGGCACACGATGAGGCTCTGCCTGGCCCGGAGAGTTTAGGCCCGCCGTATGCGATCATTGGGCCGCGAGGAAAATAAATTCGACTTCGACGGCCGCGTCGAGGGGAAGGGTGTTGACGCCGACCGCGGCGCGGACGTGTTTTCCAGGTTCGCCGAATATTTCCAGAAGAAACTCACTCGCAGCGTTGGCGACTTTGGGCTGCTCGGTGAAAGCCGTGTCGCTGCTGACAAAAACGCCGACGCGGGCGACACCGGTGCAGAGGTTGACGCTTCCTTCAATCGCCGCAATCGCGGCCAAAGCGTTAATGACGCATTGGCGTGCGCCGGCCTGAGCCTGCTCAATCGAACAGCGCGACGGAACCTGTCCAACGGCGATCAGCTTTCCGTTTTTCATTGGCAACTGGCCGGCGACGTAGATGAGATTCCCGACGAGCTTCACCGGGACGTAGGCGCCGAACGGGCCGGAGATGGGCGGGAGGACGATATTGAGGGATGCGAGTCGGTCACTGAGCATGCGCCGATTGTCGAATTGCGGGGCAGGATTTGCAAATGGTACGGGTAGTTAGAAAAGCCAATTGCTCGCCATGATCGGCATCGTACAATAAGACGAGGTCATCGACATGCGACTCGCACAACCAAGATCTTTTCAGTGGACGCGTTCGGAATACTACCGTCTGGCAGAGACGGAGATGTTTCAGGATCGGCGCGTCGAGCTTCTTGAAGGGGAGATCATTGAAATGCCGCCTCAAAAGAATGAACACGTGGTGGCGGTAAAGCTGGTTGAAAAGGAGTTGGAAGCGTTGTTCGGGCCGCGATACTTCGTGCGTGTCCAGAGTCCGCTTGATCTCGGAGAAGAATCGCAACCGGAGCCAGATGTTGCGGTCGTGACGGGATCGCCGCGCGATTACAAGAGCCATCCGACCACGGCGCTCCTTGTCGTCGAAATTTCTGATTCTAGCCTTCGCCTGGACCGCCAGCGCAAGCGTCCCATCTATGCGCGCGCGGGAATCGCGGATTACTGGATTCTGAACTTGATCGATCGTTGCCTGGAAGTTCACCGCCGGCCGATCGCGGATTCATCAATCAAGGGCGGGTTCCGTTTTGGTGAGACGACCATTCTTACGAAGAGAAACTTCATAGCTCCGTTGGCCATGCCGAAAAAGCGGATCGTCATCTCTGATTTACTTCCTTGAACTGTGACACACTCTGCGCCGTCGGCGGTCGTCAACTAAGCGAACTGCAGATAATTGGGTGGAACGTACACGCGGCGAATCTTGAACGGCAAGGGCGATTGAGCTTCACAGAAACGTCGAAGCCGCGTCATCGTTCGGGCGGACTTTACTAAAAAAGGGCTTCGGACGCTGCGCCGATCTCCCTGCTCCAAGTGGGAAGATCGATGTGCAATTGATCAGCAAACAACTCGGCCATTGCCCCTATCGCGATGTCTTCAGGGGTCAGCATGCCGTATCTCCGGCGAGCGTTACAGTAAACTCCGCTCATCCGGCAGCCCTTCCACCAAACCATCCAGTGGAATGCGCATGGATTGCCACATGACCCAGGCTTCGAGGCCGAAGGGGAGGAATCCGAGCAAGCCCGGGAGAGGCATTTCGAAATATTTGACGTGTTCAGCCGCGCCCAGGAATGGGAGGTGGTAGGTCCATTTGGTGAGGGCCCAGTAGTTCCAGAACTCCCAGAGGAAGCCACAGGCGAGGCCGCCGGCGAAGGCGGCGAGGGTTCGGCCGTACCAGCCTTTTTGCCAGTCGCGGAACATGCTGGGGCGGCCCAGCTTCTGGTTGATCGGATCCAAGAGGAGGACCAAACTGGTCCAAAGGGTGAGGTTGGTGACGGGGTTGGGATTGACGATGGGCCAGATGAACATGGCGAGGCCGACGAAGAGGGCCACCCACTTGGCCCACTTGGGCATGCGCCAGCCGGAGCTGCGGGCGAAATCGAACCATCCGAAATTGATGAGAACTTGGCCGCTCATCAGCATGCCGGGGGCGATGGCGGCGTAGGCAAGAAAATACCCCCAGGCGCGCTGCAGGAAATAGTGCTCGGGCATGCCGATGTAGTCCCAGGCGCGGATGTAATAAAAGTTGATCCAGTCAAACACGCACCAGATGACTACCGATGCGAGCGTGAGCATTGCGAAATGGTTCGGCCGGCGGCGAACCGGGCTGGTTCCGGTCTGAAGAACCAGGACACCTTCAAGGAAAATGACGTATCCCACCCACACCAGCGGCGTCATATTTTCCGCGACCCACCGTGCCGACGTGCCAAACGTGCCGTGGGGCTTTTGACGCTGAATGGCCTGGACCTGAATTTGTGTGTGCACCGCTCCGCGGTTTGACAACGACACGTCGCTGAACAACAGTGCTTCGCAGGCGATCATGATGATGAGGCCAACCCACAGCGTCGTCGGCCAGCGCCGACCCGCCGCTCGGGGCACCGCCTCCGAATACGTTTCCATGGTGCTCATCTGGCCGCGATCTTATTGGACAAATGGGTTCTTTGGAATGCCGCCCCCGGGCGCGTGCTAGGCGGCGGCATCCAGCCAGCGCATCACTTCGGAGAGGTTGAGCGGTTTTTTGAATATGACATCCGGGTGGAGCTCTTTGACGTCAAGAAGCAGTTCCGGATCGGTTGTTCCGGTGGTGATGGCGACTTTGATGGGTAGTTTTTGCCTGCGGATGCGTTCTAGGAGAACGGTGCCGACACCATCCGGGAGATTTAGATCGAGGATGACGCAGCGCGGTTGCTCTTTGAGTTTGGTTTCGGCCTCGGCGATAGTCGCGGCGGAGGAGGTTTCATAGCCGCTGTGGCTTAAGAGGCGGCTGAGGGCGTGGCGGCTTGCACCGTCGTCTTCCACCAGCAGCGCATCACAGCGGTGCGGCTGCTCCGGCGACGGCTCGACGCCGGTCGTTGACGTGTCGGCGTTTACAATGCCGGGCAGATTGTATCGCTGCGCCAGCATCAGCGTTTCGGTCGTGGTTGCCCGGTAGATCTCCGCGCCGTCGAGACGGTCGATTCTCAGGACAAACACGTGATGATTGTCGCGGTCTTGATAGATCAGCGGCATCGCGGGGTTGCCGGTGTCGTGCGCGATCATATCGCGTGTATCGTACGACTTGCCGTGCCATCGAAACGTCATAGCACATTCCCCTATCGACTCGAGACGGTTCCGCCTCGTTCGATTGGTACCGACATAAATTTCTCGACGCGACGTGCGGCGAGGAAGTCGAATCGCGCCTTGGTCCGCAAGGCCGCGCGAACGCGGGCAACCAGCTCGTCTGGAGCAAAAGGTTTTGTGATGTAATCGGCAGCGCCCAGTTCCAGTCCGCTGACCTTTTGCGCGGTCGACCCAGCGGCGGTCAGGAAGATCACCGGGAGATTCATGGTGATGGGGTCTTCGCGCAGCCGCCGGCAAACTTCGAAGCCATCCGGCGCGGGCATGTCCACGTCAAGCAGCACCAGGTCGGGGAGCTCGCGCTCGGCGAGTTCGAGGCCGGACGTGCCATCGCGTGCGGAGAGAACTTCGACGGGCTCGCCGGCGAGGTGCGCGCGCACCAGGGAGTGAATCAAGGCGTCGTCGTCGATCAGCACAATCTTTCGGAGCATCACCTGAGCCTCCAAGTCATTTTTCGTCCGGACATGTACGGCAACCGAATAGCAAATGCGTGTTTACCTGCGAATACGGTGTTTTACCGATCAAGCGACAGCGCGAATGTCGTCTCCGGGCTGACGCGCGATGAAGACACAGTTTCGGCCGTTCTGCTTGGCGCGGAACAACGCCGTATCGGCGCGGTCCAAAAGTGCAGCGTCTCCGGCGATGAGCGAATCGGCCACTCCGAAGCTGCACGTGACGCTGATCTCAACGCCGCCGCGGGTTGCCAGTTGGCGTTGAACTTCAGCCCGCAGCCGATCGGCAAGACGGGCAGCGCCCACGCGGGTGGTTCCGGAGAGGAGCATGACAAACTTGCCGCCAGAGGAGTGGCAGATGGCGTCTTCGGCCCGGCACTGGCTGAGGCAGATCTGGGCCACCGATCGCAACACTTCATCGCCGAGTGGAAGGCCATGCTTGTTGTTGATTGCCTTGAGGTGGTCGACATTGGCCACAATGCAGGCGACAGGCCGGCCGGAGCGGTTGGCAAGCGAAAGCTGTGCGGCAAGGTGCTCTTCGAGATAGGTCATGTTCCAGAGGCCGGTAAGACCATCGAGCATGGCCCGTTTGTCGAGCTGGTTTTTTGCACGCAACGCAGAGCGCACCCGTGCCCGGAGTTCTTCGGGCTTGAACGGCTTGGTCACATAATCCATTGCGCCAAGGTCGAGCCCTTTAACCTTGTCTTCCATCATCGAGTCGCCGGTGAGAAAGATGACCGGAATGGTCGTGGTGGAAGAGTTTGCCTTCAGACGGCGGCAGACCTCGAAGCCGTCGAGTTGCGGCATGTCCACGTCCAACAAGATCAGGCTTGGCCGCAGCTTAATCGCCATCGCCAGCGCAGATTCGCCGTCGTAGGCAGACTGCAGGTCCAGTCCCTCAGCCTCGAGATGCGTCGCGATAAGTTTGTGGAGCAGTACCGAATCGTCGATCACCAACACTGTTTTTGACATAGCATTCTCCCTGTTCTTATCCACACAACAGCCTCTCTCAACATGATCGAGTTTGTCGGCGGGGCGGATTAGTTAATTATTACGGTTTGGTCCGGTGCGACCCGGTTCCACGGGTTTGCGCCACGGGCCGCCAGCAAGTCGGTAAATTTCAGTCGGGCGTTGATGCGATGGCCTGATATTGCCCGACGCCTGGTCGCACGTTCGCCATCATCGCCTACGCGGCTGGCCGGGACGAGGTCGAGCAGCAGCTTGGTGCGCAACGCCACCCTGACCCGGGCAAGAAGATCGGTCGGCTCAAATGGCTTTGTAATATAGTCCATGGCATGCAGATCGAATCCGAGGAGTTTGGCCTCTGAAGATGCTGCCGCGGTGAGGAAAATGATCGGTATGGTGTGCGTCTCATCCGATTCCTTGAGCTGACGGCACACTTCGAAACCATTGATGCCTGGCATGTCGACGTCCAGCAGCACGAGGTCCGGGCGGAGAGACGGAATCGTTGCCAATGCGGATTCTCCGTCGTACACCGAGTGCAGGTCGAGCGACTCGGCGGCCAGATGGGCGCAGATCAGCTTGTGCAACGGCGCCGAATCATCAGCGATCAAAACTCTTTGCGACATAACATACTCCCTGATAAAAAGTCCTTTGCTCGTGCCTGGTCAAACCGCGACGCGTAGTTCCGACAGTTCCGACCCAACATTGATGCAATTGCCACCCGCCTGCCGCGCGTGATAAAGCGAAGCGCCGGCGGCATGTACGATGGACCGTCCAAATGAGAATCGCGAGATGGCGACGCCGAAGCTGCAGGTGATGCGAACCACGGTGTCGTCTTCAAAGCGGGTTGCGTGGGTCACGGCATCGCGCAGCCGTTCTACGAAGACCTGGACATATTCCGGGTCGGCATCGCACGCGAGAATGGCAAATTCGTCGGCGGCAAAGCGGCAGAGTACATCTTCCTTGCGGCAGGTTTTCTCCAGGCCCCGCGCTATGTCGTTGATGGCGCGGCCCAGTGCGTTGGAACCGTGTCGTTCCTGGATTGCCTTGACGCCATCGAGCGCAACACGAACGCAGGCCAGTGGCCGCCCTGAACGTAGCGCCAATGCCAGATCCGACTCGAGCCGTCGATCGAAGTAGGCGCGGTTGTACAGTCCCGTATGCTCGTCAATCATGGCGCGGTCGCTGAGATGATCTATTCGATGCTTGTTGCGGAGTCCCACGCCAATGCGCGCCCGCAGCTCGCTTGGATCAAAAGGTTTGCTGATGTAATCCATCGCACCCAGGTCCAGGCCGCGGACTCGGTAATCGATCGATCCACGGGCGGTCAGAAAGAGGATTGGTATGGCCTGCGTGGAAGGATCTGCCTTCAGACGACGACAGACTTCGTAGCCGTCCATGCGCGGCATATCCAGATCGAGCAGAATCAGATCGGGCCTGGTTTCGTTGGCGCGGATCAGGCCGGACTGGCCATCATACGCGGATGAAAATTCCATTCTCTGGCTGCTGAGCCGCGCGATGATCAGCGCGTGAATGGCGCTGTCGTCGTCGATAATGAGTACTTTCTGGCAC